>JBBTYS010000114.1:0-7374 GCA_038078535.1 Patescibacteria group bacterium
TATGAACCATAAGCTTGGGTGAGAGTTGCTCTGAAACGAATCGTAGCGATACGACTTGAATAGAACGAGCCCAAATTTATACCACCCGACGTAATCCCATCACCGAAATATGAATTATCGACTGTTGTGCTACCAGCTACGTAATTTAAGCCGTAAGGTAGAGCATCGCTAACCCTAACGTTGTTAGCAACTTGAGAATTTGAGTTGGAAACACGAATTATAAATTCTACAGTGTCACTGGCATTAGCGTTTACTGATTCAGTTTCATAACCATTGGCTGAGATGTTCCTGACTGTTTTTGAAATAGTTAAATATGATGCACTAGGAGTTGGGGTTGGTGTAGGTGTATAGCAAACACCAGTAACCGTAATGATTGCAGCTGCAGTAGCAATACCACCAGAAGTGTTTGTGGCAGTTATTGTGTAAGCAGTCGTTTGTGCAGGTGTTACTAGCTGACTTCCATTATAAAGACCTACGGCACCAATCTGATTAATTATAGCTTGGGAAGCATTGGTTGTGTTCCATGAAAGATAAGCTGATTGACCAGCACAAATTAATGATGGGTTTGCAGAAATAGTTACAGTTGGAGGAATTACTACAGCTGGTGGTGTAGGTGTTGGAACGAATGGAGTTGGAGTAGGTACAAAAGGTGTAGGTGTTGGAACGAATGGAGTTGGAGTAGGGGCGACACAAGCACCAACTTTAAATATGCCCGAAGCAAGATAAGAACCGTTAGAGTAAAGCTCTAAACGATATTCACAATTTGGAACATTAATGTGAAGCTGAATTGTTTGACGAGCACCGACAGTCCCGGATGTTGAATCGTAGTGCTGGCTGTTAGAGTTTAAAACGGAGTCAAAACCTACGCCAAATTCACAGTCAGAATCATTAGTAACTATGGCGAGAGCGCCTCCGCCTGATTCGCCAGTAGACACTATGCTTCCTGAGGGAGTAGGACAACCTGTATCGCCGTTAACACCACTAACTGCCGAAAATGTAACTACCACCGCCATTGTAGCGATGAGTGTAAATGTGACTAACTTAGCAATCTGGGTGTTATTTGTATTAGACATAGAGGTTTTTACTTGTTCTGATAGTACCACAAAAGGTATTATTCTGTCAATAGGCAGGTTGCTTACCTAACCAAATTGGCGCTTATGGCAATTCTATTGGCATCGGTCCCAATTGGCCAACAAGTAGCCACAATTAGGTCACCTGTTACCCCAGAATCTATTAGCTGTTGGGCGCTTCCCTTTTGTACGGCCTTAATTCTGTAGGTATACTCGACACCGTTATTAATGACGTAGATTAAGTCATCTGATTGCAATTTCCCCAACAAGGAAAAGATGGCCGAATACTTTGTCCATGGCAAATTAGAAGATGAATGACCGATAATTACAGTTGTCCCAGATTGGCCGGGATTAACAGAACCTGGATAGATAACGACGCCATTTTTTAAAGCAGCCAGTATCGTTGAGTCATTTGTATCAGCCACCTGAACTATCGGCGCAGAAATATTTATTTTTGGAATTCTAATTTCGGATTTTGTGATTATTTGATTATTGGAATTTAAAATTGGCGTAGAAGATGGTTGAGGAATTTTTATAGCACTCTGAACGGAAGTAATTATTTCCGGATGACGTTCATAGCCATAAAGATCTCTATACTGCTGAGTTAACTTTTCATTATCTGATTCTTCAGAATGGCTAAAAGGATAAGCAATAGACTTAACCAAACTTGGACCATTTAAAATGGCTAAAATGATTATAAAAGCTAGTGCAAAAATTCCAACCAAAGAACTTACAGAAATTTTCTTTGGAGGTTTAGGTGCTTGTAGTGGTGGTAAAATTGGTTCCATAAATTATTTAGTCAAAATGACTGGTCCAGCCTTAGTAATTGCGATTGTGTGCTCAACTTGAGCTGATAATTTACCGTCGGCAGTAACGTATGCGAATCCATCTGGGCCGTCGGCAATTTTCCAATTCCCAGCAACGACTAGGGGCTCAATGGCAATGGTCATGCCAGCCTTAAGAGTTGTGCCTTGACCTGCTTTACCATAATTAGGTACTTCTGGCGTCTCGTGAACTTCTAAACCAATACCATGACCAACTAAATCTCGAACAACGTCAAAGCCCTTAGACTTAACGTGTTTATGAATAGCTGAGCCTATGTCTTCAGTGGTATTACCAACCTGCGCCATTTGAATCCCTATCTCCAAGGCTTCCGCAGTCGCCGAGATTAAATCGCGAGCTTGTTTGTGTTTACCAGAACCAACAACAACTGAACGAGCACTATCAGTATGAAAACCTTTATATAGAACTCCGTAATCTAATTTAACCAAATCGCCTTCTTTTAATTTTCTATCGGAAGGTAGGCCATGAACAATCTCTTCATTTATAGAAACACACAGGGCCATAGGAAAACCATTGTAGTTCAGAAACGATGGTTTGGCACCACGCTCTTTTGTAAGCTTGCGAGCCAGAATATCTAGCTCTAAAGTTGGTATCCCAGCTTTAGTCGCCAGTACTAACTCATCAAGAATAGCGGACAATATATGTCCGCCTTCTTTCATTCTTTCTATTTCTTGAGGTGTCTTTAGATGCATTATTTACCACAGCTTATCGAGGATATCACGATGAACATTCTCAATAGACTGTTCTCCATTTATAGTAATAACATTATACCCCTTTTTTGATAAAAAGTCAACTATTGGTTCGGTCTGCTCTGTATAGACCTTATACCTGTGGCTTATAGTTTCAGGGGTGTCGTCTTTTCTGGTGATAATTGAACCGCCGTCTTGAGGACAAACTGTTAAGCTTTCGTACTCTGGAAAGTTTGGTATAGGGTGTCCATTCTTCTCACAAACCCTTCTAAAACTGTTTCGCTTAACAGATTCTTCTTCGCTTACCTTAATATATATAACTTTCACACCCTCTGCCTTGTAGAGCTCTTCAAAAACTGGCATTTCGGCCTCAGCTTCAGATAAGGCTCTTGGTGAGCCACTAACAACAACTCCCCTGCCATCAGCATGTACCTTTCGTAGCCGTTCAATGAACCATTCAGTTACTAAGGTCGAATCATTTATACCACCGGAGTCTTTTATTTTTATTTGCTCCTGAATGATATGATCATCAGGACTAGCTAAAGAAAACTTCTCTTCAATTATTTCAGAAGTCTTGAGTTGAACTAATCCAAGCTCCGTTGCTAATAATTCAGCCTGAGTGTCCTTGCCTGCACCGGGTGGACCAACTATAACCACCGCCCACAATCTAGGTTCAATATTCACCAGGTAGTAGAAGTCCGACATGCTCCTTAGGTTTGAGACCTAAACATGCGCTATCGAATTTCTGATTAAAAGCATTGAAACAAGTATAGATACTGGTCCGTCTCTACTCAAACCCAGTCGGACTTTCACTACCTGGTCCATTTTCACATCATAGCATCCCCTTAAAAAACCAGGTAGTAGAGATTCCGAATGCTTTCAGCCGTGCGCCAAAGGCGCAATCGGAATCTTCACTATCCTGGAAAGAAACAGCGGGGCGTTAGCCCCGCATCGGTTCACCTATACGAATCGGTATGCCCACCACGGCTCAGGCACTCTGAACTCCTCACACGTGATTGGAAGTTGGGCCACCTTGCCGACAAGTTGGACGAGGTCCAGAAAGTGCTTTTTGTCCTTCAGGTGGATCTCGTGATTCAGGATGACCAGATTCCTTCCGTCTTTTCGTGCCCAGACTTGAAACTGATGCATCAGGGGATTGTAAGCAACGATATCAAATCTCGCAATAAGACTCACCCGCTGGATTGTCCTCGTGCTCTGTTGGCGTAGCGCGTCTTGGACGTCAGCATCTACAGGAACATCAAAAACGTCCTTTTTATACATAGCCTCAACCTCCTGCTCTAGTACTCGTACATCGACAACTGAGCGTCTAACTGTTTCATGACTTCAAGAACTACGGAAACTACGATGAGGATAGAGGTACCACCAACAGCAAAGTCAGTAACAGATGTCGAACGCTGAACAATAGTCGGCAACACCGCAATGATGCCTAGGAACACTGCCCCAACCAATGTGACTCTATTTAATAGGTGGTAAAGGAATTGAGCAGTTGAAGCACCAGGACGAATTCCAGGAACATAACCGCCCTGCTTTTGGATATCTTCTGAAATGGCCTGAGGATCAAAAGTGATAGCAGTATAGAAATAAGTAAATACTACAACCAGAAGGAAATAAGCGATGGCATATAGATTTCCATTTGGACTTAAGTATTGATTTACGGCCGTGGCAATCTTGGAAACAACAGCGATGCTAGTGTTAGTAAAGAAGCCAGCAATCAGACTTGGGAATAAAAGTAGCGAGAGTGCAAAGATGATAGGCATTACTCCAGCGTTGTTAATACGCATGGGAAGGTAAGTTGAAACACCACCGTATACTTTTGAGCCACGAACTCTTCGGGCATAATTAACCGGAATATTTCTCTGGGCTTCAGATATATATATAACACCGGCGATAACAACAATCGCCAAAATCGCGAAGGTTAGATAATTAAAGAATAAAGCTGGAGTGTATTTAAATAATGCCTGTTGAAGACTGACTGGAAAACCAGCAACGATACCGCCAAGAATTAAAATTGAAACACCATTGCCAATATTTCGTTCAGTGATAAGTTCGCCTAGCCACATTAGGAAAATGCTTCCCGCGATGACAACCGAGATTACAGTGCTCCATTGAAACAGGCTTAAATAGCCAATCACATTTTGGTGTTGAAGTGATACGAGAAAACCATAACCTGACAAAGCAGCCAACGGCACTGTGAGAATGCGAGAGTATTGATTAAACTTAGCACGACCAGCCTCACCTTCCTTCTTGTACATTTGCTCAAGCGCAGGGAAAATCATAGTCATCAACTGCATAATAATAGAGGCCGAGATATATGGACCTAGTGCAAGCATCACAATTGAAAGCTGGGCCAAAGAACCACCAGTCAAAGCCGAGAGTAGTCCGTAAAACTGATTGTTTGCAAAGAAAGATTGGAGTTGGGCTGAATCAACGTAGGGAATAGGGATATTGGCGACGAATCTATAGATAACTAAAATGCCAAGAATAATAAGGACCTTATTGCGAATTTCCTTCTTCTTGAAGATTTGGAGGATTTTATTCATTTAGTTGAGCGTCGAAGAAACTATACTATTGTTCCACCTGTCTTGGCAACCTTTTCTTTTGCAGACTCAGAAAAGAGAAATCCCTTAAAAGATAATTTCTTAACCAATGAGCCCCCAGCAAGAACCTTTACTGGCTTAGAGGCATCTCGAATTATGCCCTTAGTAATCAACATCTCTGGGGTAACTTCTTGGCCCTCAGTAAACTTATTAAAAGCACTGACGTTCAATGAGATAACAACATTATTCTTTAGTCTAAAGAAGCGATGCTTTCTGTGTGGACTATTATTGCCGGGCTTTTTAGAAGCACCGCGCTGTTTTGGGAATAACTGCCAGAGACGATTGTCGCCACCTCGAAAACCAGGCTTAACACCTGCACCGGCACGAGATTTTTGACCCTTGGTACCACTGCCTGAAGTTGTACCTCTTTTACCACCACGACCAATACGCTTAGCGTATGTTCGAGGAGTTTTAGGTTTTAATTGATGAATATTCATTTTCGGATAAGTTTTTATTGGTGCTTAACTCTGATTTTCTTGAAAGCCTTAATGGTGGCCTGAGCAATGTTAAGCTTGTTGTTGGTGCGTTCGATAAGTTTACCAGTTAAACCAGTTACGCCAGCCAGTTTAGCTACGACACGAACTGGACCACCGGCTTTAACACCACCACGACCGGGCTTTAACATAACTACAGCACTATTATATTTAGCTTCAACTTGATAAGGGATAGTTCCGTTCTTTAAAGGAACCATGAATAAATTCTTCTTGGCTTGGTTAACAGCTTTCTGAACTGATTGAGCAACGTCTTTGCCCTTAGCCATACCTACTCCGACACGGCCCTTGCCGTCGCCGATTACAATAGTGGCTCGGAAGCTGAAACGCTTGCCGCCCTTAGTAACACGAGACACACGAGCGATTTCAAGAACCTTCTGATCAAATTCAGACTTTGGTCTTTCAGAACCACGACGTCCACCACGGCCACCGCGACCGCCCATGCCTTGTCCACGGCCACGTCCACCAAATCCGCCTCTTTGAGGACTATGACTTCTTGGGGCCAAAGGCTCAGCAACTGGCACTGTAGGAGCTGGGACAACTTCTGGAGTTGCCTCAGGTGGTATGACTACTTCTGGTTGTGGTTCGATTATTTCGTCCATATATTTTATAGTTTGATTCCAGCTTCACGAAGGCCTTCGGCAAGAGCTTTTACGCGACCATGATATTTAAATCCACCTCTATCAAACAAGACGGTTTCTATTCCTTTTTTCTTTAAAGCTTCTGCTAAAGCTTTGCCGTTTGAGGAAGCTCTCATGACTTTATTATCTTTCCCTGTTTTGGCTTTCTTGCCTGCATAATCTGAAACTGAGATAAGAGTTTTTCCAGTAACATCATCTATCACTTGAGCATAGGTAAATTTATTGCTCTTGAAGACCGCTACGCGAGGACGCATTTCGCTTCCTTTTATTTTGGCTCGAACACGAACGTGTCGGCTTACTCGGCGTTGTCTTTTTGATGAAGTAGTCATTTTATTTTATGCAGCAGTTGCAGCTTTCTTGCCTGCTTTTCGTTTTATAAATTCACCTTGATATCTAATCCCGCTACCCTTGTATGGTTCTGGTAATCGATAAGTTCTAATCTTGGCAGCAATCTTACCAACCAATTCTTTATCCATGCCTTGAATTTTAATCGAACTCTTGTCGGTAACGAAAGTAATTCCTTCTGCTCCTTCAATCATTATGGGATGAGAGAAACCAAGACCCATTTCAAGGCCGTTGCCCTTAACAGTAGCTTTGTATCCAACGCCTTGGAATTCTAAGACTGTTTCAAATCCTTGAGTAACACCGATAATCATGTTTTGAACTAGAGCGCGAGTAAGCCCCCAGAAGGTTCTGCTTTCAATTGAAGTCTCTGTGGTTGGTCTAATCTTTAGTTCATTGCCCTCGACGTTAACAGAAACTAAATCGGAAACATTTCTTTGCATTGTGCCCTTCGGACCTTTTACGGTAACTGAATTCCCGTTGACCGTAACGTCGACGCCTTGAGGGATAACAATTAATTTTTTTCCGATTTTAGACATGATATATAATTACCAAATTTCACAAAGAATCTCGCCACCTAGCTTTTGTTTTCTGGCTTCACGAGAATTCATAACTCCCTGTGATGTTGAAATAATAGCTAGGCCAAATCCTGAACGGACTGGGCGAATTTCTGATGCTTT
>JBBTYS010000115.1:0-1059 GCA_038078535.1 Patescibacteria group bacterium
TTCTTCTTCTACTCCGTCTTCCATCCCTTCGTGTGGCGGTATCAATTACTTCGGATGTATAAACGGTGTTTGTGTTTCGATTGCCTGTAATGCCCAAGGTACCGGTCCCATCTGCCAGCCTGGGTTTGATAATGCAAATTGTTCAGGCCAGTGCGGACCACCGTCGGTTGAATGTCAATGAAACTATAACAGCATCAGATGCTGATATGTCATTAAAAATGTCATGAAATTTTTTGATAATTCCGAACTAAAAGCAATTTTAATAATTTTTGCTTTTCTGATTGTTATTTCAACCCCGAATTTTATTGTCAGTCTGCGCCGCGCCAGAGATGCCCAGAGAAAGGCTGATATCGGTTCTATCCATGATTCACTTCTTCGATATCAAAACGATTTTGGTTCTTTCCCCCTTTCAATAGACGGTAAAATTGCCGCTTGTGAACCTGTTACCTTCAGGGAAGTGGCCGGAATAAAAACTCCTGTTTTTTCTCCATGTGATTGGGGGAAGACATCTTTATCGGATTTATCTGATAGCTCATACCCCCCTTATCTGAAAGTTATCCCCAATGGTTCATATTATTACTTTTCCAATGGAAGCAGGTTTCAGATATATGGAAGCCTTGAAGGAAAAAGCGAGGATGAATATGACGAGAGTATAATAAAAAGAGGGATTGCCTGCGGATCAAAAATATGTAATTTTGGGAAAAGCTTTGGAAAGACACCTTTAAATATGTCTATTGAAGAATATGAAAGCACACTTAGGAAATAAAGCCATGCCTGCCGGCAGGCAGGGATTTACCCTCATCGAGCTTCTTATTGCCATGGCTATCATGGGGATTTTAGCCACTGTTGGCTTGGGAAGCTTCAGGACCGCTCAGATGAGGGGCAGGGATACTGAGAGAAAGTCGGACTTAAAACAAATTTCCAACGCAATTGAACTTTATTATCAGGATTATAACCGGTATCCCGCCACCTTTATCTTTAGCGGTGAATTTACCGACAGCAAAACTTCATATATGAAAGTGGTTCACAACGATCCTACCGGAGCCTGCCCTTATATTT
>JBBTYS010000116.1:0-5430 GCA_038078535.1 Patescibacteria group bacterium
TTCAAAACCATTAGCCTCCAATTGAACCTTAAGCCAAGGATACCAAAAATCCTCCGGAGTCCCCTGCCAACAATGAATAATAAATACTCTTTTCATTTTGTCCTATATATAAGTCGTAGCGAAGTATTAAGTTTTAGCGACCGTTCCGCAGGCATAAAGATGCCGAGGATGAGGAGCCGAGTAGCAACTCGGACTCCGTGTCGCAAAAACTAAATACTGAGCGCCTATTTTCTTATTCCTAACCAAATCTTTTTACCACCGCCTAGTTCCGTTTCTTTTTCAATATCATAAGCAGAAGAATTTTTAGCGCGACGATTAAGTGCTTTTAATACCGTATCTTTCTTTATGTCGTCTCCCCACTCGCTCAAAGTTGCAACGATAACTTCTTCCTCACTCTGCCAATCAACAACAACTTCTTCTTCCATCTTATATTTCGCTTCTTTACGCATGTCCTGAATCTGGCGCATTAATTCTCGTGAATAACCTTCACGTGCTAATTCAGGAGTGATTTCTAAATCAAATACCAAGTCTGCTTCCTGATTTTTGTCATATTTAACATTTTTAACATTCAATTCTTCCTTGAGAAGTGCTTCTAAATCTCGACCCAATGAAACACTCTTTAATTTTACAGATGCTAACGGCTGACGAACTTTTAATTGTTTGTCTTTTCTTTCAGCTAAGCCACGCGCAATTAAATTGCGGGCTGTTTCCATCTCAGCCTCAAATTTGTCGTTGATAAATTTCTTTTGAACTTTTGGCCAATCGGTTAAATGAACTGATTCTAAATCTCCACCTAGACGACGATAAGTATCTTCGGCCATGAATGGTGTAAATGGTGATATTAATTTTGAGGCTTCTAAAAGAACGTAGCGCAAAATTGGCAAGGCTTCTTTTCTCTTACGCGAACGACGGACCCACCAATTAGACAAATCTTCTACAACAAATTTTTCTATTGAACGGCCAGCTGTAGTGGTGTCGTACTTATCTAAGTCTTCGGTAACTGACGCAATCAGTCTATTTAAACGAGAAAGCAACCACTTATCGAGGAGAGCTAATTTCGGAAGCTCTTTACTAGCATCGGCGCCATACAATTCATAGAATCGAATACAATTTTGAAGAGTAAAGAAGAAACCCTTTAACTTATCTTCAATCTCGCGACTAATAACAGCCTTGTTCTCACCAGCAGTCATGGTTGAAGCAAAATACCAACGCAAAACATCCGCCCCATGACGGTCCATAAATTCCAGAATCGGCACATAGTTACCTTTCGATTTGGACTCTTTGACTCCAGTCGCATCAAGTGTAAAGCCGAGAGCCATAACATTTTTGTATGGTGCGCCACGCCCCAAAAGAGTTGAGATGCCCAAAAGTGTCCAGAACCAACCGCGAGTTTGGTCCATACCCTCAACAACAAAGTCCGCTGGAAATTGATTTTTAAATACTGGCTTATTCTCAAATGGATAGTGCCATTGAGCATAAGGCATAGCTCCCGAATCAAACCAAACATCAATCAAGTCAGGAATCTTTCTCATCTTTGATTTGCATTTAGCGCACTTGATCACCACGTCGTCTATAAATGGTCTGTGCAAATCCAACTCGCCGTATTCGTTACGAGGAATTTTTCTCCAACTTAATTTCTTGATACTTGCCAATTCAGGTCCAATAATAAGGTCCTTGCCTTTAATTTCTTCTGAGCCCTCGGCGATTGATACCAAGACTTCAATAGGCGAACCGTGGGTAACGATAAGAATTTTTTTATTGCGGTGCTTAGACTCCATGTCTTTCATAAAATCACTTAGGCGAGTCCTTATTGAAGAATAGCTCTCAGTATTTACACTTTCACCTTTAGGGATAGGCTTCCCTTCTGATTCAATATCAGTTCCGGCCTCTACTAAACGTTCATCAATTTCAAATGCATGATGGAGGTGCTTAGATGCAATTTCAGCTGTTTCTTTAGTCCTTAGAAATGGAGAGGCATAGATAGCGTCAACTCCATCCAGTTTTAACAACTCAAGAGAACGCTCAACAGCCAACTTGCCTTCATCAGTAAGATGATAGTGATCTGACTCAAGTCTCGCGCTACTTATACATTCTGTTAATTCATTACGAGTACTGGCGCCGTGACGCATTACATAATATGTATTCTTAGAACCCAAAGACAACTTTTCTAATTCTTTAATAGAACCAATGATTACTTTGTGATGGCATTGACCACAGGCCCAAATTGGAAGTGGAGTGCCCCAATAGCGTTCGCGAGAGAGAGTCCAATCTCTGCCTTCTTTAATCCATTGACCAAAGCGGCCATCTTTTACGTGTTCGGGAATCCAATTTACTGTGGCGTTGTTACTAAGTAATTCTTTATTTATAGCTGACGTTTTAATAAACCAAGAAGTCTTGGCATAATAAAGCAAAGGTGTCTGACACCTCCAACAAAATGGATATTCGTGTTTATAATCTTGTATTTTTAATAATTGATTCCTCTCGGTGAGTTTTTGAATAATTAAATCTTCGGTAGCTTTATCTTTGACGTACTTACCGGCCAAGCCATCGCCAAGAGTAGAAATAAAATTTCCCTGCTCATTTACCGTATGGATTTTTGGTAAATCTAATTTAGTACCTAAAACATAATCGTCTTCTCCATACATGACTGCCGTATGGACCACGCCCGTACCATCGGTCGTAGAAACGAAATCAGCTGAATAAACTTTATATGATTTGTCTGATTTTAATTCTTCAATATCAAAGAGTGCTTCATATTCCATGCCCACCAATTCAGAACCCTTAACTTCTTTTTCAATAGACGGATTCTCGCCTAAAACTTTTTCTACAAGCTCTTTGGCCAGAATTAAAGTTTCGTTTTCTTTTTTAACAAATGCGTAGTCAATGTTTTCTCCGACAGCTAAAGCCACGTTGCCAGGCAAAGTCCAAGGCGTAGTCGTCCAAGCTAGAATAAAAGTATTTTCTTGGCCCTTAACTTTAAATTTTAAATACACTGACCTGTCAGTAACAGTTTTGTAACCCTGAGAAACTTCGTGGGCTGAAAGTGGCGTGCCACAACGCACACAAAACGGGACAACTTTATGCGCCTGATACAATAAACCCTTGTCCCAAATTTCTTTGAGAATATTCCAAACTGACTCCATGTAATTGGTCTCGTAGGTAACGTAGGGATGCTTAAGGTCCAACCAAAATCCCATCTTGGTGGTCATTTGCTCCCATTCTTGAGTATATTTCCAAACACTTTCACGAGCCTTGCGATTAAATTTCGCAATACCGTATTCTTCAATTTGTTTTTTGTTATTGAAGCCTAGTTCTTTCTCAATCTCGATTTCAACTGGCAAACCATGTGTATCCCAACCAGCCTTACGCAAAACGAAAAAGCCACGCATCGTTTTATAGCGTCCGTAGAAATCTTTATAAATACGAGTTAAGAAATGACCAGTATGAGGCTTGCCATTCGCGGTCGGCGGACCTTCCCAAAATACGAAACGCCTCCCCTTCCGGCGAAGCTCGAGCGACTTCTCAAAAATCCCTTGTTCTTCCCAAAATTTAAGAACCTTAGATTCTGTATCTCTTGAGTCATACATATCTACTCACAATACCATCATTATTGCACTTTTTCAATGACAAAAAGCTCCGCCCAACCTCACGAGCGGACCGATAGTCGGTTCGTTCCAGCGACTCACCGCTATCTAGATGCTCGCTCCTGAACCAAGCACCAAGCTTCAGGAGTAAAGCCTGCCTAACTACTGTGTCGGCAGGCCTGCGCAACTTCCGCCTGTGAGGTTGGGGCTACGCTTTTTTCTTAATTCTAAGTTTTAATTTTTGGGCATTGCCGTGACTCAAGAGACCAAGATATGAATTTAGTCTCTCGTCGGAGGAGCTTTTGGACAGTTTTTTAATCATTCTTCTTTTGGTTGCTGTTCTTAAAACTCGATGATTTGGAAAGTGCACCCAGCCCAAAAAGTCTACGCCAGAAGCTAAAGTACTGACTGAGATTTTATCAGAATGCAATTGCAACTTTAATTGATCGTCAAGAAACTCACCAATCTTTGGCAGTAGCTCTTCAAGCCATTCTTTATTATGAGACATAACCACAAAGTCATCAGCGTAACGAACATAGTATTTCGTTTTCATGTGGTGTTTCATCCATTGGTCAAATTCATTCATATAAATATTCACAAAGAGTTGGGAAGTAAGATTCCCTAAGGGCAAGCCCCTGTCTTCAACAACAGAAAAACTTTGAATAATGTTTTGCAGAAGCCATATAATATCGGTGTAAGGGATATATTTTTTAAATATATTTATCAAGATCGAGTGATTTATATTTTCAAAGAATTTTCGTATATCACATTTCAAAACCCATACGGTTCGAGTGTGGTTGCGAGATTCTTTCCATGCAAACTTCCGAAATCGATTCATCGCTCGATGCGTTCCTTTTTCCAAACGACATGAATATGAATCAGTAATAAATGTCTTATCAAAAAAAGGATAAAGTTTTTGATACACTGCGTGGTGAAGTAACCTGTCTCGAACTAACGACTTATGAATTTGGCGAGGCTTGGGATCGTTAATCCGAAATGCCTGATAAGGCCCATGAGAATAAGTACGTTCGCGCAAATCACGATGTAAGTCTAAAATGTTTTCCATCAGGCTAAGCGAAAATTCCTGAACATCAATCTTGTTTCTTTTGCCGGACAAGAATTTTTTCCACGCATGTAATAAATTTTCGACGGATATGATATCCTGAAACGTATGTCCAAACCCTTTCCCCCCCCCCCCTCAACACTCCTCTGCCGATTATTCAAAAATTGATTGTTGCTTACAAGCTCTGGCATGGATATTGGATTCGTTTTCCTAAGCATACAAAATTTAGTTTAGGATCAAAAATAGATTCTCTCTTTCTTGAAACAGCAGAACAGTTATTTATTGCCAGCCACAAAACCAAAGAACAAAAAATTTACTATTTAGAAAAAGCTTCGGAACGGTTCGACTTATTAAAATTTATTCTCCAAATCTCGTGGGAAATTGGATCTATTGATATCAAAAAATACATAGCTCTGTCCGAAAAACTTAGCGAGATAGGAAAAATGCTCGGAGGCTGGCAAAAACAAACAAAGACCCCATAATAGGGTCTTTGAACGAAAAGAGTTTCGAGAACCAACCTGATTGCCAGCATTCCAATCGTTCGGGTTCGTAACGGAGTTGGCGTTGACGTTCCACTTACGGTTGTCGGCGTTCCAGTTCGCATTGACGGCCCAGATCTTGTGCAAAATGCCTTCCATGCCACTGTCCGTTGAATTCTCTCGGGACTGTATCGTATCTATAGTGTTTAAACTATTTAGCACCCTGCACCAAGTATTTTCATTTTTGAAAGCTCCAAGAGCAACATTAGTGCTCGCTTTAGAATTCGGCCGTTGCAACCCGCGT
>JBBTYS010000117.1:0-1266 GCA_038078535.1 Patescibacteria group bacterium
TTCTAAGGCAATTTTTCTCCAAAATTTAGATTCGCTGATAGATTTTGTGGAAGACGAAAACTTAGAAATACCTCTTTTGATTATTAGTTTCTTCATCCATAGATTGTACCGAATCGAAACAAGCAATGCAACCACCAAAGGCTTTCCTTGGTGAATTGGGGATGGGGTGATGTCGGGAGGAAGTTCCTCCCAGCCTGTAAATTACAAAACCCCTCAACCCCCATATTTTTCACCCACCACCAACACCCACGGTTAACCGTGGTTAAACACAAAAGTTAATTTTTCTTCAACTCAATCGGTTAGCGCAGCACGAACGCTAACAACGAGTACACATAATTTCCGAAGTAACCATCAAGTGAACGAGGCAAGGAAGTTTCCAGATTGTAGAACTGTTTCAGATTCTTGAAGTTAAGCTCAATTTGCATGCGAGTATCGTAGAGAGCCTTCTGCCAGTCCGTAGCGATTCTTTTCATATTGGCTCGAGGTTTGGCAAACAGGATTCGTCTATTCTCAATGTAGAACTCGCGCTCCAAATCTTTAGAGATGAAACCGGCATCGGCGACGAAGAGGCCCATCAGATTTTGATTTAATTTCTTGAATATCTGTCGTTCATTAGCATTGCCAGCCACGAATTTAACGGCCAAAAGGTTTCGTCTCAAATCAGTCGTGATCAGCATTTTAAGCCCGTAAAACCAGCCTTTAGCCGAGTAACCCCATTCCGCCAACCCTCGCATCGTTCGATGTCGACGAGCATTCTTGGCGAGACAAACCGGGACATCGGTGGAGTCTGTATGCTTGACCAGATGAGCGTTGGTTTGATTCCATTTGAGAATCGAATTGAGAATGAGCAGAGTGTGGAGACTAAAGCGATTCATGTTAACAACCAGAGTTTTGTAACTGCACTTGAGCTTCTCTTTGAAGATTCGCCAGACGGCTTTCTTGGTTTTAATCCCGCAACTTTGTTTGAAGAGAGCGAGAGCCATCGTGTCAGCGGGTTTGATGATTAAAGGTCGACCAGTGCTTGATTCAGTTGGCAATTGTAATTGGTTGATGAAGAACTTAACTTTTGTTACTATTGAATGGTAGAGAACGATGTCAGTGTTCATAGCAACGGTCCGCCTTCGGCGGACTTTGCTATTTTAGTATGAAAAAGGGAGAAAGGGTAGTTTCGTAATTTACAGTAGGTTAGAAAAAGCTTTTTTTATTTCATCATGTAATTGTGTATTATCGTGAATTAAAGAAAATTCTTGAGTAATTCTAATATGT
>JBBTYS010000118.1:0-1184 GCA_038078535.1 Patescibacteria group bacterium
AACAATGCTTTGGTCTCTGCTTTTAATGCGTGGAATTCTGTCTTGAGCTTGAAAGAAGTATTTTCTCTTTTCGGCTCCTTGAACCAGATGAGCAAAGGCAGTGCGAGAATAGTGAAAGCAATGACCGCAGGCAGCAGGGTTTCGGCTCGAGCTGCCGAATCAAATATACTGATCAATCCTTTTGAAAATGGCAGTACGATAAGCAAACCGGTAAATTGACCAAGGTAATTTGCCATGATCCCCAGGCCGGAAACCCTTCCCCTTTTTTCAGGTTTCGAAATATCGTTTATAAGAGGAGTATAGAAGGTAAATGTCAGCAGATAGACATAGAGCCCGAGGGTGAAGAAAACTAACGCAGCCACCTCTACGTTGAAAACAGCTGATAACGCGCATGCGCCATAGAATAATACTGTCGCTATCGTTGCATATCGGAGGCCCGTTATGCGCCTCAAATATTTATCCAAAAGGAACCCCGTGATGGGAACTGTAAGTAAAAGCAGGACAGCCGCGATAGTGAAAGTCAGATTAAAATAGATATCCGGTATTCCCCTGTCAACAACGATCCACTGCGCAAAGTAGAGGAAAAACACAATCGAAACGAGTGAGTTCGCAAAGTCGTACAGAACCCACAGAAATATATTTCTTTTGGTATCCACGATAGTATTCTATCAGATAAACACCCGTAAATTGGCTGCGGATGTTAGACGAAGTTAGAGCCTATTTATCGTTAAATCCCTTTATAAAATCTCTGTAGCATCCAACACAGAGATGAGACTTTTTAACCATACCTTGTAAATCAGGCGGACTAAGGAGTATTCCTCCAAACTCTTTCAATTCTTCCTCACATTTATCGCATTTCGGCCGTATGGACATGATTGCATTATACAATATTGTAAAGTATGGTTTGGTCTGATGAAAACTAGAGCTCTGCTTTTAGCATGGCCAGAATTCAAGTTCCTCCTAGAAACCAAGCGTTTCGAGAGATATCTAAAGAAAATAGGAGTCGAAACCAAGTTCATTGTCGCTAACGAGAGGCGTCGGTCCCTGCTTAAAATAGTTCGTGATGCGGCCAAGTTGACAACAAAGGAAGATGCGCTGCTCGTCGTGTTTTGTGGGCATGGCAATCCCAAAGGCTGGGGCTCGCTCGTGCGCAAAGAGCCTCGCGACGTCGCGATCGTGCGCTA
>JBBTYS010000119.1:0-1627 GCA_038078535.1 Patescibacteria group bacterium
TTGAGGTCATTCTCACACCACTTTGAATCATCATATCCATCAAAATATCTGTGGAGCGATTTATATTTCTGGCCGTACCCAACGCAAATCCTGATTGAGTAATGTTCCCTCGATTGTCGACTTTAGTTAATAACTGAACATCAGTGTTGACTTCATCCCAAGTTTGAGGCGGACGAGTTATACCAGCGCCATTGAATAAATCTTTATTGTAATAAAGAGCAAGTGAGTCGACATACAAGGGCATACCAAAAATTTGATTACTATAGACAAAGTCCTGATAGGCCACGTCAACAAATTGATCTTTGAAACTCTGGATCGTGAATGGGTTTTTCTTGTCAGGAATATTGGCAGGCATTGGTGCTAACTTATCGCCATGCTTAGGCAACCAAGTATTATGAATCATCAAAATATCTGGACCTGTGCCAGCGGCAAGACCATTAACAACTGCTTGTTCATATTCCTCGTACGTTAACTGGCGATACTTAACGTCTATGCCTTGATTTTGAGCCTTAAAATCAGAAATTGTTTTATCAAAAGCATTGTGGTCGTCAAACACACCCCAGAACTGAAGCGTAACCGGTTTAGAAGCAGTGGTGCCAATATTACGCAACACTAAAACAATAGTTATCAAAACGGCCACTGATATTATGCCGACTAAAATATATAGAAGTTTGTTGTTGTTCACTTATTTTTTAAAAATTAATCCGTAGTGGAACTGTCCAGCGTTAAACTGTCTTTCCAATTTAAAACCTTGCAATAAAAACATTTCTTGAGCAATTAAAGAATCGGTTCTTAACTCCTCTGGTGGTCCAAAGCCTTGTCTGGCTGCACCCTTCTTCCATTCGATAAAAACTATTTTCCCACCAATCTTAAGCACGCGATTGGCTTCTTTTAATATTTCCTCCTTCTTGGTTGATTGAAACAAAATGTTAATTAGGAGAACCATGTCTTGAGACATGTCGGCTAAACTAGTGCTGCCCATTACTTCTAGGTTGGCACGTTTAGTTTGAACGTTTTCTAAACCATTTGCTTTGGCTTGAGCACGAATACTATCCAATTTGTCTTCCATAATATCTAGAGCGAACAAAACACCGCCTTTGCCAATTTTTTGAGCAACTAAGATACCGATGTGGCCAGCACCACAACCGAAGTCTGCGACTTTCATATCTTGCACAACACCAAATTCCCCAACGACTACGTCAGGGTTAAAAAATCCTTCTGATATCACAGAATCTGTCACACTCTAATTTTAGCACCAAAACTTCTTTAAGTTATCCACGAATCTAAAACTTAACCCTCTCGCCCCAGACCCAGGGAACCAGTCCCGTCGGTTTCCCCAGAGGGACCCCTTCCACTACTGGGGTTTAAGGGCTAAGTTTTAGATTCGAATTGTGTTTTTGAAAGTGAAAGCATAACTTGCTGGCTTGGCTAAATTCAAGGCGCTCAGTGAGTATTAAAATGAGCCGTACTAAAGTACGGCGAATGAGAAACGCAACGGCAACGCAGAAGTTAGCCAAGAGCCCGCTTATGTGGCCAAAAGGCCACAGCGGTGCGACCAGCAAGCTATGCTATGACGACGGAAGCGAGTTTATCCCCTGTATCGAGCCGCATAACTCTTACCCCTTGA
>JBBTYS010000120.1:0-2418 GCA_038078535.1 Patescibacteria group bacterium
AAGACGAGATAATGAGGGCAGATTAAATGCTGATGGTGAAATAGCTTTACAATACTATACCGGCTTCGCCAGCACTAGAAATCAGGATTATTCTTGGAACGACGCTCAGCATTATTCTGTCGATGCTTTTACTGAAGGCACTTTAGCCATGATGGTTGGCTATGCTCATCAATCTAAAGTTATTCGTTCAAAAGCACCACGTTTAAATTTTGCTGTGGCACCAATGCCTCAGGCTTCAGCTACAGATATTCGCAACTTCGCTAACTATTGGGGAGTGGCCGTAACATCAAAATCTCTCCATTCAGCAGAATCTTGGAAATTTGTTAATTATTTAGCCTCAAAAGAAGGCATCACTAATTATCTCAATGCAACCAGCCGGCCCTCAGCTCGCCGAGATTTAATTGATCTTCAGCGTTCCGATTCTGATTTGGGAGTGTTTGCAGTCCAAGCTCTTTCGGCTCGTAGCTGGTTCCAAGCCGACAACGTTGTTATTGAAGGTATCTTTGCTGACATGATAGATGACGTTAACTTCAATCGTGCCTCGATTCCAGATGCTATCAGTCGCGCTGAGTCACGGGTAACCGTTCTTATGCAACGCTGATGACATGCTAAAGCAATACTCTAAAATTATATTTGTTGGCGCCCTCATGTTTATGGCCATGTCTGGGTCGGTTTATGCCGCTCCAAGCTGGTGGCCGATTGTGCCCTGTGGTCTCAACGAACAGCCTGCTGGTGCAACTAGAATGGATACCAAAGCTGATGGTAGCCAAGTTGCTCATGACTTCACCAAGGATTGCAACCAGTGCGATATTATTTTGTTATTTAAAAATTTAATTGACCTAACGACCTACGGCCTAGTGCCAGTACTAGGAACGTTCTTCTTTATTCTCGGCGGATTTTATATTTTAATCGGTGGTGGCACGGGTCAACCTGCCAGAGTTGAAGCGGGCAAGAAACTGATGAAAGAAACAGCCATCGGTATTGCTATCATTCTTTCTTCTTGGTTGGTTACGAATATGATTTTAAAAAGCGTGGCCAATGATCAAATTGCAAGTACCCCATGGTGGCAAATTAGTTGTCGTGTTGGTAGCTTAAAAGATATAACTGATGCCAGCATACCTTCGGTTGGTACAACTCCAACTTCAACACCATCAACGAGTGGCCCGCCTGGTACAGGCACAACCAAGTGTGAATACAAAGACGTTAATCTCTGTGTGGCTCGACCCATGTCTTGTAGAAACGGTCCCTGCACTTCAAATTCGACCGATTCATGTTCTGTTTCGTCTTGTGCTCAGTATGTGCCATATATAAATAAGTATGCTGGGGGAGCAGCAACGGCTAATTTGTTAAAAGCGATTTTAATTAAAGAATCAGCATGTTGCAGGTACTTAGATAGTGGTCATGCTTATGGAATCATGCAAATTATTCCAGCCACAGCGAACCAATTTCGTTCTTTCTGTGGCTTAAGCGCTGTTAGTATAACTGCAGATTGGCTCAAGACTCATCCTGAAGAAAGCGTTTGTATTGCTGCCGCATATATTAAATCACTGGCGGGCGGAACCTGTGGCACCGATGTTAGAAATATAGCAGCTGGATATAATGGAGGAGCGGCAGGCGCTTGTGCTGCTAGTGTGAGCTGTGCAGGAGAGAAAGACTGTAGCAATGACCCCATGAGAAAATGGGAATGTCTTTATGACGATTCACAACACACCATATGCAATAGTGGTTATAATGAAACACGAGACTATGCTACAAAAGTTTTGTACTGTAATAACAATCCAGGTTTCTAAAAATGTTTAAAAAAATTCTTATTATCATTGTGGGCCTATCAGTTGGTCTTTATACTTTGGCCGATACGGTTACGCCAAGCACCAATGACTTTTCATACTTATTCCATCTCTACTACGATAACGGCCAACTTTATGCCGATAGGGATTTTCAATTTAAATACGATATCATTGCGGCACCATATGTCGATTCAGTACCAGCAACTCAGTATCCATATCGTGGAGAGATAATAAATATCTTGGGTGAAGTGGCTAAGCATTTTGTATTTGATCCACGCCAAGGCGATTTAAAATTTACGAAAGGTAAAGTCTCAGTCAGGGCACCATATGTCGCTGACGGAGAGAAAGCGGTATTTCTTGATGCGGAAAATCAGCCCATACTAACCGTCTTTGTCAGCGACAGTTCGTTTTGTGACGACAACGGCATCTGTGACGCAGACAGGGGAGAAGATTCTTTAAATTGTCCTAAAGATTGCAAGCAGTCACTGCCCGCACCGCCAGTGGTTACGCCTTCTAATTCAGCCAGCTCAGGTGGTATTGTTTCCAGCATTGCCTACGTAGTAATCGGCGTAGCCCTTATCGGTTTCGTGTTGTGGTTCCTCAAGCGTCGTAAAGGAAGTACTTCAATGAA
>JBBTYS010000121.1:0-10969 GCA_038078535.1 Patescibacteria group bacterium
GCCTGAGAAAAACTAGAATAAGCTGAAAAAAAATCTTGAGCAGCATTTTTAAAATCTAAAGTTTTTAAATCCACCTGAGCACTTTGTAGGCTAGTTACTGCTGCGGCACTTTGCTCAACGACTTTATTCTTAACGTGCCAACCATAACCAATTAATAAGCCAGCAAAAATAATAATTACAACGGCAAACCAAACATATCTTTTATTTATTATGCGCGGACCCCTTGAAGATTTGGATTTTAAATGTTTGGAAATAAGATTGACTTGAGGTGGAGCAAAAAACTCCACAACATTCAATTGAGCTGATGGTGAAAGTTGAACAGGCCCAACAGATAATAGGGTAGGCGCACTGACCAAGGTTGGTTCGGCCTCAACGTCTTCTGAATAGTTTCTATGAATACTGGCTCGTGCTGACTGCTGAACTGCTAAAACTATGGGGTCCAAACGACTAGCTTCATGAGCAGAAAAAGAACTCTGAATAACTCGATATCTTGGCTTGCCAGAAGATTCTAATTTAGGCTGAGTTCCTATTTTGGCCAACTCAATACCTAAATCTAAATCGTGATTTAAGAGTTCTTCAAATTCTTCTTTAATATCTTGCTGGGAAGGAAGTTTGATTACTTCTGGCAGTGCCATTTCAGAAGGCGCTGGCACCGAAGCTGATCGCTGAGCAGGCTGAGAGGTTTTTCTACCAAATACTTTTTTCGGTCTAAAAGAAGTTAAATTTACAATTGGTTTAACTGCATCAATTTTTTGAAAATCAAGCGCTCCGGAATCATCTACCGGTTTCACATCAAACATTGCCCCTGAGGGCATTCGACCACTTTGGGACATACCCTTGTATTATATCAGGAAGAGGCCATATTCTCTGTGGAGATGTCAACGTCCAACAAGAATATCAAGCGTTTTTCGGCCAATATTGTCCCAATTAAATTTTTGAGCTCTCTCAAGACCCTCCTTACTCATATGAGAATGTAGTGAAGTGTTAGTTATAACCAGAGATAATGCTTCGGCTAAATCTGAAATGTTATATGGATCAATTAAGAGTCCTGCGTCACCTGCAACTCTAGGCAAAGAAGAATTCGCTGAAGTAATAACTGGTGTGCCACACGCCATGGCCTCAAGCACTGGAGAACCAAAACCTTCAAAAAATGACGGGTACACAAAGACACTGGCCAGAGAATAATAAAAGGCCCTGTCTTCGTCTTTCAGATGGCCTAAATATTTTATCTTGTTACGAAATTGTGATTTTTCAAACTCGTCGAGAATCTCCTTAAATTGCCAGCCCTTCTTGCCACCAATGATAAGTTCTAACTCTTCAAAACCAGATTGTTGCTTAATAATATTAAAAGCCCTAACCAAACCAATAATATTTTTGCGAGGCTCAACTGTACCTATGTATAAAATATACTTATCTGGCAATTGTCTGTCTTTTTTAAATTTAACTAAATACTCTTTAATTGGTCGGGAGATATGTGAACCCAACGGCACTACCTCAATATTTGCCGGGTCAATTTGATAATAAGATTCTAAGTCTTTTTTTGTGGAATCCGAAACAGCAATAATTTTATCTGAAAAACTAGCCTGATGTGAAGGATTCATTTCTACATTGTGCCACCATCTTTTTCGCCATTTAAAAAATTCAGGAAATCTTACAAATGAAAGATCGTGGAATGTAGTTACTCGACGACAACTACTAGATAACGGCGCAAGAAAAAAATGGGGTGAGAAAAACACATCAACACCACCCATTAAATCATCTAAGTAGGGTTGTCCGAAAACGCTTCCGGCAAAAAATAATAGATTGTTTGGAATTTTATATTCCAACACTTCCACATTCGGCAAATACATCCAATCTAAATGTGGAGCCTTGTCTCTAAACGAAGAAAAGAAAAGTTTAAACTTGTGCTCTGGCGCCAGTGGAATCATGTGAGCCAAGAGTTGCTCAGTGTATTCCTGAACACCTGTCCTCAAGCCTGTCATGGGACGAATATCGACACCAATAATCATATCTGGAGATTCTTTTTAACCTGCTCTTTAAATTTCTCAACACTAAATTTTTCGGCTTGGTGTCGGCACAAATTAGGATCAAATTTAAGACTACCGAACTTTTTAACAGCATCAATGATGCTTTGTGGTGTTTGAGAATCAAAGAAGATGCCTGTTTCGCCATCAATGACTGTTTCTTTTGCTCCGCCACCAGAATATGCGATGACAGGACGGCCCGAAGACATTGACTCTAATGGCACAATCCCAAAATCTTCCTCTTGGGGAAACACCAGAGCTCTAGCACCCCGATAATACTGACTCAAACTTTCATCACTGACCTGACCCAGAAACTCAATATTTTTATTAGCCACCTTTTTAAGATTACTGACCTCAGGTACAACGCCAATAATTTTTAGTGGTAATCCTAATTCATTAAAAGCTTTTATCGCCACATCAAATTTCTTATACGAAACAAGTCTGCCAGCCATTAGAAAATAGTCTTTCGGAGGTTCTGTCGCTAAGGTGAACAAGCTCGTATCAACTGGAGGATAAATCTGAACAGATGGCCTCCGATAATATTTATCGATTCGATTGCCAACAAAATTCGATATACGCCAAAACTCGTCGGGACGATCAGAAGCTGTATTATCCCAATTTCTTAAATATGAAATCAAGGGCTGACTAGCAAACCTAATAAAAAAAGGGAATCCAAAATCTTTACCAAATTTCTGACTATTATCCCAAAGAAATCTAGGCGGAGTCAGACAATAGCAGATATGCCGAGTCTGGGGTTTTGTAATTACCCCCTTAGCAAAAGAAGCTGAAATTGAAACCACCACATCAAACTGAGAAAAATCAAACTGCTCAATTGCCAATGGCATTAAGGCGGGATACCACTCATGGTGGCTAATGGCCATGGGAAACTTTTGAAGAAAAGACGTTTGAACCTTGCGACTCCTAAAAACTCCTCGAGTTGCCTTCTCGTCATAAAGAAGTGTGTAGATTGGAGCTTCTGGGAACATGCTAACCAAAGTCGCCAAAGTTCTTTCGGCGCCACCAAACTGGTTAAGATATTCGTGAACAAACGCTATCCGCATATATGCCAGGCAGTATAGCTATTTTTTCTTATGAGAAGCAAACTACTATACCGCTGAGCGATCGTGCAACATCTTAAAAACTGTACGGACAATAATTCTTAAGTCCATCGCCATGGACCAATTTTCAATATAGAAACTATCAATTGCCACTTCTTCATCAAATGGTAAGTCTGAACTTCCAGAGACTTGAGCAAGTCCGGTCGCACCGGCCTTAATCGCTAAAACCTTTTTATGATGTTTCTCGTAGTGGCTAATCTCATCAGGTTGGTGCGGGCGTGGACCAACTAAACTCATATCGCCTTTCAAAACATTAAAAAGTTGAGCTAACTCATCGAAACGGTATTTACGAAGGACTTTGCCGACTCGAGTAACACGAGGATCGTGTCTCATTTTCCAAAGTGGTCCGGCGTCAGGCCTATCGTTGCCCAATAATCTCATCTCGTGGTTAAGGGCATGAGCATTATTTATCATTGATCTAAATTTATATAAATCAAACTCTTTATTCTTGCTGACTCTTTTTAATGAAACGAATACTGGCCCTTTAGATTCAAATTTGATAATAATTGCGACAATCAAGAATAAAGGTGACAAAATTATTAAACCGATTGCTGATCCACCAACGTCTATAACTCTTTTAAAAACTCGACCCCAACCATCAAGGGGGGTTCTTTTTAATTCAATGACTGGAATTGTGCCAATTGTATCGACATCTAAATGCTTGGTCAGTGTTTTATATAAATTTGGAACGAACTTGAAGACAATATGGTTCTCATGACAATAATCAACGAGTTCAACAATTTGCTCATTAGCATATTCAGGGCTAACTAATAGAACTTCGTCTATCTTATTTCCTAAAGCCATTAATTCACTAAGTTGGGGTTTATCCCAATGAGCCACAACTCTGTAACCACTCCACAAGTGTTGGGTTAGTTGTTCTTTTAATCCTTGAGCAATTTCATCGCCACCAATAAGCACAACCCTTTGAATACCAAAGTCGTATTTAACCACAGCCACATGTTGAAAATACCTAACCAATAAACGACCAAGTGAAACAAAGACTACAGCCAAAACCCATGCACCAACAACAAGGAATCTGGAATTAAATAATTCCTGTCTAAGGAAGATGAAGATAATCACTATCATGACCCCAGCTGAAGAAGCTACAATTATTTTCAGTAATTCCTCTGCTTTGCCAATTCGAAACTTCATCGAGTACAAACCTGATATGGCATAGGCGAGAATAAAGACTAGGGCCACAATTGAAACCAAAGACAAATAACTGATTAGCGGTAGATTTAATTGAAAATATACTGGTCTAAAACCAGAAAGAAACTGGGTACGAAGTAAGTATGCTGATAGACCAGCCAAGAAGAGCATTACAAAGTCTACTGGCAAACGAACAACGTTGAAAAATAAATCGGCTTTTTTCACGGGCAATACTGTATATAAACTCTATTGTCAAGTTTATCACGGAAAGCTTAATTATTCAATTTATCCCGCCATGGCGGGGTAAAAGCAAAACTCCTCGTCGAAACGAGGAGTTTTGCTTTTAGTGAGCGATAAGCCGGGTTCTGTATGTCCCGACAATAGTCGGGATGGACAATAATTTATCTAGGCTGTGTGTTGCCACACAGCTCAAGCGATCTACTTGTACCCTGACAAGTCAGGGTTTGATCTTGCACTCCAGTAAGGATTTGGCCGTTTCATCTCTAATCTTGTTCCCCGATTAGAGCTAAGCTGTAGCATATGATCAAAAATCATTTACTTGGGTTTAGCCTTCCTGCCTTTTCAAGCATGGACGTCTCTGTTCGCACCTCTTACATTGCTATAGATGGGAATTACCCACTACCGTTTTATCTGCCTCTTGCGAAGCAAGATAGTGCCCGGACTTTCCTCTCTGATTAAAAATCAGAGTAATTGCCTACTCACTCTCTGCATTATATCACAAATCCTATCGGTGTTCAAATTTGGTTTTACCTGTTTCCTTATCTAAGATTTCATTAACCAACTCATCGGCCTCAGCGTTTTTTTCTCGGGCCACATGATTAAAAGATATCTTCATACCCAAATCATTTTTTAAACCAGAAACTTCTAAAAATAGCTCTCGGAGGTTCATGTCCCTTATTTTATATTCGCCGTTAAGTTGTTTGACCATCAATTCGCTGTCGGCGTAACAATTAATTTCATAATCATTAGCAGGATAAAGTTCTTTTAATGTCCTTAGGCCCAAAATAAGCGCTCGGTATTCTGCGACATTATTAGTGGCGGTACCAATATATTCACTAATTTTTTTCTTACCATCAGGCAATCCTTCAATCACAACGCCAACACCTGCTGGTCCAGGATTTCCCCTTGCTCCGCCATCAGTATAAATACTAATTTTATTTTTCATTGAGTGCTTCGAGTCCAGGCAATTTATCACCAGCTAAAAATGCGAGCATAGCACCACCGCCAGTTGAAACGAAATCAAATTTATCCAAAAGACCAATTTTATCTACGGCCGAAATAGTATCGCCGCCACCAATGACTTTAAAAGCGGGTGATGAAGCTATGGCTTGAGCTATTTCATTGGTGCCCTTAGCAAAAATAGGGTTCTCAAACAAACCAAGAGGCCCATTCCAGACCACCATCTTAGCTAATTTTATAGAATCTATGTATTTCTGCATTGTTTTTTCCCCAATATCTAAAATCTTATTATCAAAAACCACGAAATCTTCTGGCGCAACAAGTTTTGGATTATTTAAATCAAGACCAGCTAGTAAGTCGTGAGCATCTTTATCCACCACCGAACTACCCATGTCTTGGCCCTTTTCTTTTACCACATCATTCGCCACGACCCCACCCAACAAAACCATTTCTGATTTATCAATCAGATTTTTAATAACCGGAACTTTTGTTGAGGCTTTAGCGCCACCAATAATTACAATCTTCCCGCCCGCTTGGGCAGATATTACTGAATTTAAATGTGAAATTTCTTGTTCGACAACTAATCCAGCATGACTTGGAAGCAGACTTGTGATAGCTGAGACAGAAACATGGTTGCGATGAGAAACCGCAAAATCATTATTCACATAAATATCAAAGCCTTGAGCCAACTGTTTAGCAAATTCTGAATCATTCTTTTCTTCACCCTCATTTTGACGAATATTATCAACTAAGGCTGGGCCAGCGTAATTTTCTAAGTATCCAGAAATCTCAGAAACTGATTTTATAAAATTAATTTCGTAACCCAACAATATATGTAGTTGCGGAATTAAACTGGCAAAAGACTTACTCACGGACTCGTCAGAAATGTGAGCAATCATAACAATCTTGGCACCAGCATTAACTAAATAGTCCAGAGTTTCTTTTTGTTTTTTTATTCTAAATGACTCTTCTATCTCGCCCTTATCAGAAACCGGTACATCAAAATCTGCTCGCAGAAGAACTTTCTTGTCTTTTAAGTCTATTGCCTCTCTTATATTTTTCATGATTTTAGTATTTCCATAAATTCTTCTTTCCTGACACTTGCTCCGCCAACAAGAACCCCTGACACTTCATCCAAGGAAAGAAACTTTTTAGAATTACCAGAATTAACTGAACCACCATAAAGAACTCTAGTCTCGGAACCAAGAATTTCTTTAATTAATGTAACGGTCTCCAATGTGTCCTCTGGTTTTTCGGCTTGGACATTCGGATTAGATGAAATCGCCCAAACTGGCTCGTATGCAATCAAGCATCTTTTAATTTCATCCGGGGATACACCCTCAAAAGTATTTTGAATTTGATTTCTTATGAATTCTTTATAATTCCCGTTGTGCTCTTTTTCACCGACACAAACAACAGGAACAAAGCCATCAGCCAAAGCCATTTTTAATTTCTGGTTAACCACCTCGTCACTCTCCCCAATTTTCCAGCGGCGCTCCTAGTGGCCAATTATAATATACTTAACTCCAAATTTTTTAAGCATCTGTCCTGAAACTTCTCCAGTCAAAGCCTTGTCATCAGATAAAGCAATATCTTGTGCGCCAAGTTCAACTTTTTTAGAAAGTTCGGACTGGTCCATAACCCGAGCCACATCTTCAATAAATATAAATGGTGGACAAATAATTAAAGATTGATCTGTGTTTTTAGTACTCTCGCGGAGATGTTCATCAATATATAAAAGTATCTCTTCAGCTTCAGCGAGAGACTGCGGATTCATCTTCCAATTCGCAACTATGTATTTTTTATTCATGAGTTAAGTGTTTTCTTCGCTTATGTCGATAAATATACAGAACAGCAACAGCCACCAGAGCGCCGATTACCGCATAATTGATTGGCCCAAAATACTCAATAATATTTGCGAGATTATCTTCTGCTTTCATGCCAATAATTATATATAAAATGTTAAGAGGAACTGACCCAATTAACGTATAGAAGGAGAACTTTTTTAAACTTACACGGGCTATGCCAGCAGGAATTGGAACTAAGCTTCGAACTGCTGTAGGTATCAAGTAACCAAATAATAATAACTTATCCCCATATTTTTTAAACATGGCATCAAGGTGCTGAAGATCATGATGAGAAATGAGAAGATATTTTCCATACTTTTCTAAAAATGGTCGACCACCTTTCAAGAAAATTGCATACAAAGCAAGATTGCCCAAAAAATTACCGACTGTCGCCCAGATAAATACGGGCCAGAATGAAAATTCACCTTGACCGATAAGTATGCCGAATGCAGGCAATACAACTTCTGCTGGAATTAGAAACACTGTTAAGCGATCGAGGAGGGACAGGGAAAATACGCCAAAGTATCCAAAACTGTTTAAAATCCCTATAATTTTGCCGAGATAAGAAGCGAGTAAATTATACATCGGTCTTTCTTAAAAGTTCTGCTGCCTCATCTGGATCAACAGTGTTTACAAAAACTCCCGTACCAAATTCTTGTCCAGCGATTATAGAAGAGCGAGGCATGATTTCTAAATGCCAACTGTAGCTTTCATTAATAGGCACCCCCTCTTTCTTAGGCGGGGCGGTGTGGATAAAAAACATGTAGTCAATATTATCTAAGGCTGAGTAAAGTTTCTTCAAAGAAACTGAGAGAGCATTAGCAAAAGCAGGAATTTCTTCTTCAGTAATATCTTCAAAATATGGAGTAGCTCTTTTGGGAAAAATCTTTATTTCATAAGCTGAACTACTGGCATAAGGACACAGTACAACGAAATTTTCATTCTGATGAATGATTCTTTTGTTTTCTTTTAATTCCCAGTTGAGAATAGCTTCGTGAATCTTCTGCCCTGTTTTTTTATAATACTCCTCAGCCCCTCTTAAGTGTTGGGCACAAGTAGAAGAAATTATAGGCATTGAAAGAATTTGAGAATGATTATGATAAACAGAAGCGCCAGCGAGATGTCCATGATTATGAAATATGGAAATGTACTCTCCGCAGTCATCTTTAGATATTGCCAAGTATCTCTCTCTGTAAATTGTTAGGACCTCAGCCGTTTCAGCTTCAGTGAACTGGGCAAAGCTTTTATCATGGTCTCTGGTGATTACTAACTCATGAAAGCCGTTGCCTTCTGCAACTGAAAAAGGCCCGACCATAGCCACCGCACCACAGACCCCTTTCTTAACCGCTGGAAACTTATTAGGCAAAACTACTGTAGTCCAGTCCTCAGATAAGCTACTCACCAAATTACCCTTATTGTATATTGCAACCGGAACTTCTTGCTCAGACAACCTCTCAGGCTCAAAAACACATTCTTCAATAGATTGCTTTAGTCGGTCTTCTTTGGGATGAGGCTTACTAGCTCTGCCAGTAGCAATGAGGACCCAATCACCCGAGACAGGATCTTGTCGAAATTCGTTTATCACCTAATTATTGTATCATTTATATCTACCAAGTAGTAAGTCACGCTTAATACGAAGTGTATCTAACAATACCTGAATGTAAGCCGAAAGGCGTGGGTGAGATTCTGTGTTGGGATCATTGTGCCATCGAACTGGCACTTCTTTTATTTTATAGCCCAACATTCTAGCCAATGCCAACATCTCCATATCAAATCCAAATTGGGTTATTTTAGACCTTGAAAATATTTCTTGTCCGGCCTTAGCGCTAACAATCTTAAAACCTCTTTGGGTATCCAGAATCCCTGGCAATAAAACAATTCGGGTATACAAACCTGCCAGACGACCTAAGAAAATTCTATACCAAGGCTCACTGCCCTTTTCTACATAAAATCCTTTGGCCCTGATAGAGCCAATCACCACATCATAGCCCTGACTAAAATAGGGCATCATTTTTTCAATATGATCTATGGTGGTGGCATTGTCAGCATCCATAAACAATCTAAAATCACCTTTGGCTTTTAGCATACCTTCTTTAACGGCAAATCCCTTGCCACCATTGTTTGGGTAATCGAGAAGTTCCAAAGTAGGTATTTGGGACTTAAGCTCATTTACAATACTGGCAGTTTTATCAGTTGAGCGATTAGTAACCACTAAAATTTCATGCTCAATCCCCTTGCTGGTTAGGTAGTTAAAGACGGACTCAAGGGTTTTACCTATATTTTTGGCCTCGTTTTTAGCTGGAATGATGACAGATAGATACATATGTTATGGAGCAAAGCATAGCACGCGGGTTTGCCCCGCACAACAGTTTCGATATGCCTACGGCGTTCATGTCATACAATAGAAATTGTATGACGGGACTGCACCCAGTAGTGAATTTACGGCTTCGGCTTTGCCGACAAAATCACCGGAAATTCTACTGCTGGGTTTGCCTTTTTCCAGTTTTTGGATGTACTATAGTCTATTGATGGACTATCCGGTCATCATATTGGAGAAGAAGTCTAAGCAATATCCAAAGCTACTCAAGCATATTGCTGACCCACCGGCACGCCTATATTGTCGAGGTAATGTGTCGTTGCTAAATACAGAATGTTTTGCCGTAGTTGGTACTCGCTCCATAACCCCATACGGAAGAGACGCGACTCAATCCATAGTCCCGAAATTAGCCAAACACTTTACAATAGTTAGTGGTATGGCCCTAGGCATTGATGCTGTCGCCCAAAGAGCCACATTAGACTGTGGTGGCAAAACAATTGCTGTTCTTGGAACAGCTGTTGAAAATCCTAGCCCTAGAACAAACTACTTACTTGCCCAAGATATTTTAAAAAAGGACGGACTCTTAATCTCCGAGTACAACAAGGAGAGCAAGATATTTGCATATAACTGGGCAATTCGTGATCGTATTGTTAGTGGCCTGTCTAAGGGTGTTCTAATAATAGAGGCAGATGAGAAAAGTGGTTCCCTTATTACTGCTCGGCTGGCTGGAGAACAAAACAGAGACGTCTTCGCTGTTCCTGGAAATATATTTTCGAGCAAATCAATGGGCCCACACAAACTCATCCGAACTGGAGCGAAACTAGTGGCTTCGGCTCATGATATATTAGAAGAGTATTCGGTACTAAATTTAAACAAACACACATCTATGTCCACAACTGAACCAACCCACGCTGTGATTCTTGCTATACTGGAAACGCATGGCCCACTCAACATAGATAGTCTCGTTGAAAAGAGCGGACGTGACGCCAGTGAAGTGATGGGAATTCTTTCTCTCATGGAGCTCCAAGATCTTGTTACTCAAATGGCCGGAGGGATGTATAGAAAATCAGATTAATAAATCATGCAATTAATTATAGTCGAGTCCCCAACCAAAGCTCGTACAATCTCCCGCTTCCTCGGCGGTAATTTTATCGTTAAATCTTCATTTGGACACATCCGTGACCTACCCAAGAAGGGCCTAGGCATTGATGTTGAACACGACTTTAAGCCAGACTACATCATTCCAACCAAAGCCAAGAAAATAGTTAGCGAGCTCAAAAAAGACGCTGAAAAAGCTGATAGTATCATCCTTGC
>JBBTYS010000122.1:0-2448 GCA_038078535.1 Patescibacteria group bacterium
CTTTTCGTTTTCTTGCAGTAATTTGCGCTTTTCAACAACTGATTCAGCCTAGAGGTCAGTATCGCCTGGATCAGTAACTCTAACTCTAGAGAACATCTGACGCGAGATAAGTTCAACGTGTTTATCATTGATACTATCGCCAGTTGGGGAATAAATACTTTGAACTTCACGAATGATGTAGCGAGTAACCAAATCCATATCATCGGTAGTCGCAAACAATTCGCGAAGGTCAACATTACCTTCACTGAGCTGTTGGCCAACTGTGACGAGGTCGCCAGCACCAACGGTAGCTGGAATGTTTGGAGTGAGAATGTATTCACGCTTCTCGCCTGTTTCAGCAACTTCAACGATAAGAACTTTTTGTTTAGCACGTTCTTCGACAGCGAGAACTTTGCCATCAACGTCACAAATAAGGGCTTTGAATTGTGGCGGACGAACTTCAAAGATTTCTTCGATACGTGGAAGACCCATAGTAATGTCGGCACCACCTGATACGCCTCCGGTGTGGAAGGTTCTCATTGTAAGCTGAGTGCCTGGTTCACCGATGGCTTGAGCGGTAACGATACCGACAGCTTCACCAATCTTAACGAGTTCATTCTTTGAAAGGTCGAAGCCATAGCACATACGGCAGATACCATTAGTGGCTTTGCACTTCATGACTGAACGAATTCGAAGTGATGAAAGTTTAAGAGCATCAATCTGCTTGGCAGTTTCTTTGTCGACAACTTTGCCCTTCTTGGCAATAACTGAACCATCGGCACCAAGAATATCCTCCATAACAACGCGACCCTTAACTCTCTTGCCAATACTTTCGCCACTAAATTTAGAGTCTTCAGCGTGGAGCGTGTAGCCTTCTTTGTCTTTACAATCTTCTTCAGTGATAACAACGTCTTGAGCAACGTCAACCAAACGGCGAGTTAAGTAACCAGCAGTTGCAGTCTTCAAAGCAGTGTCTACCAAACCCTTACGAGCACCGTGAGTTGAGATAAAGTATTCCAATGGGCGCATACCTTCTTTCAATGAAGTTCGAACTGGTAATTCCATGAGTTCACCTGATGGGTTAACCACGATACCACGCATACCCATGAGCTGGTCGAGTACTGACCATGAACCTCTAGAATTCGAATCGACGAGCATGAAAGCTGAATCGCTTGGCTTGAGCTGTTTCTTTACCAAGATTGATAGTTTAGCTTTAGCTTCAGTCCAAATTTCAATAGCTTTAGATTTACGTTCGTGTTCAGTAAGCAAACCAGTATCATATAGTTCACGATTTTGTTCGATAAGGGTATCGGCGTCAGTAATAATCTGGCCCTTTTCTTCTGGAACATGAAGGTCGGCAAGAGTCCATGAAACTCCGGACATAGTTGCATAGTGGAAACCAAGCTGAGTAATACTGTTCAGGAATTGGACGGTAACGGTTTCACCTTGTTCATCCCAAATATCAGATTCAATGTGCTTGAGTTCACCCTTAGTCATCTTCTTATTTACAAATGGGTAACCAGCTGGCAAAGCTCGGTTGAAAATAATTCTACCAACAGTAGTTTCAAATAATTCAAACTTTGCGCTGTCTGGGTTTGGAACTTTAATCTTGGCCTGAATGTTTACGACATCATTTTCGTAAGCGAGAAGGGCTTCTTGGAAAGAAGAAAAGGTTTTGCCTTCACCCTTGAGGCCATCGGCCATCACGGTGACGTAGTAACAACCCAAAACGATATCGTTCTTAGCAGCAGCAACTGGGTCGCCAGTCGAAGGTTTCAAAATTGCATGACTAGCGAGCATCAATTCACGAGCTTCCTGTTGAGCTTCGTTGGTAAGTGGTAAGTGAACAGCCATCTGGTCTCCGTCAAAGTCAGCATTGAAAGCGAGTGTTGGCAAAGCAGGAACCTTAATAGCTTTACCCTCGATAAGACTTGGCTTGAAAGCCTGGACACCAAGACGGTGCAAAGTTGGTGCGCGGTTAAGCAAGACAAGCTTCTGATGCATCGCCTCTTCAAGGGCAGCCCAAACATCAGGAGTTTCCTGTTCGATTAAACGGCTAGCAGATTTAATGTTGTGGGCTAATTCTTTTCTGATTAAAATACCGATTACGAATGGTTTGAAGAGTTCAAGAGCCATGTGCTTTGGTAGACCGCATTCGTCAATGGCAAGTTCTGGACCAACAACGATTACAGAACGAGCTGAATAGTCGACGCGCTTACCAAGTAAGTTTTGTCGGAAACGACCCTGCTTACCCTTAAGCATGTCGGCGAGAGATTTAAGAGCACGTTTCTGGCCAGTTGAAGCAGCAGTCGCAGATTGATTACGCTTCATCGAATTATCGATGAGTGAATCAACGGCTTCCTGATGCATGCGCTTTTCGTTCTTAGTAATAACTTCGGGAGCTTTTAATTCCAGTAAGTGCTTCAATCGATTGTTACGATTGATAAGACGGCGATATAATTCATTTAG
>JBBTYS010000123.1:0-3073 GCA_038078535.1 Patescibacteria group bacterium
CATTCGTTTAATTTTCGCTGGAAAAAAGTTCGCGCAAATGCTATAATAACACCACACATTAGTAGAGTTTTCAAACTCTAAAACTGCCCAGTATTTGAGGGTTGTTGGTTCCGTGAAGTCGGTTAGTACCGACAACAAGACAATAAAACAGTCCCGCGAAGGCGGGACTGTTTTATTGTCTATTCTAGTTAAGCATTCTGGCAATAAATACTATGAGAGCAATCACAATGAGGATGTGAATTAAACCCCCTCCGATATGGAGACTGAACCCGAGAAGCCAAAGGATAACAAGGACTGCGAGTATCGTTCCGAGCATTTTTGTGTTGGGTATTTAATGGTTGCTACACATTGAGTCGTTTGAAAATATAATTCATTACAGATATGGCCTTTAAGAATCTTGTAACATTAGATCTCAAGCCAGCGTCTTATTAAGTATAGATAGTAAGTTTAAATTCGATTCTTCCTCCAAATTGTTTTGGAGCAGATCGATTCAACAAATGGACTCATCATACAATTCTTCTAGTACGAAACCTTTGTTTAGAGGTACTCAAGTTGTTTGGTATCTACTCTCAGTCTTGGAAGTTATTCTAGCCTTTCGTGTCCTATTAAAGCTTACAGCTGCAAATTCTTATGCAGGGTTTACAAGCTTTATTTATGCTATTAGCTCAGCTTTTGTGGCTCCGTTTGCCCTAGTTTTTCCCAAGACGACAGTCGAGGGAAGTACCTTGGAGTGGTCAACCCTTCTAGCCATGATTGTTTATTGGGTTATCGCCGTAGGAATAATAAGATTGTTTTTGATGAGTCGAACTGTATCTACACCTGAAGCTGCGGTTAAATTACAAGAGAAGGACCCTTCATAGTCAAATTAAACAAAAGTCATGCTTAAAATAGACCAAAGCTACAAATCTCTGAAAGACTTTCTGCCTAAGGCAGATGAGTATGTGGAGCGTTGGATCAAAAAGCCCACCTCCTTTGCCTTGGGGGCATCACTGCTGGGCTTTGTTGCATGCATGATTCTCGTTGGAAGCATGTTTTTCTGGGCTTCTCAGATTGCTCCTGCTTTTGCGAGTCAGCAGACTGATCAAGATGAACTTCAAAGAGCTCGAACTGGCCTACAAACAATAAAGCGCATGATTGGAGATGAGCAGGCTTGGTCTAGAAGCATACAAGAAGAATACAACAGGCTTTCTATCGAGAAGGATACAGATAATCAGCTCTCTTCTCTTCCAGATAATAATAACTAGGTTGGGTTGCAGAGAGTTTTGAGTTTTTCGAGTCCGCGATGGGCTTGGACTGCTAGGGTGTTACGGGACTCCTTAGTTATAGAAGATATTTCTTGCAAAGATAAATCTTGTCCATAGCGCATCTTCATAATTTGCTGATATTTTTTAGGTAGTTTGTCTATCAGTGTGAAAGCCTTCTTACCATCCAAGATGTTGTGGAGTTGACTGGTCTCATTAGTGCTCACAGAAGGCTCGAAGCCCTTGTCTAATAGTTGGTCTAATGACAAGGTTTTGCGTTTTCTATACTGATCAATGATAAGGTTATTCAAAACGTGGTATAAAAAGGCCTTCATCATTTCTATGTTTCCGCCCTTCAAAAGGTAGGTCCAAGTTTTTATAAATGTGTTTTGTACTAAGTCTTCGCTAGTTGCTTTATCATTAACCTTGAAAAATGCGTAAGTACTAAGACTGTCTCTGTATTCTTGGTATGCATTTTCGAACAATTCTTGTGCCTGGGCCTTTTGTTTTAATGTCATAGTCTTTAGTGGCGCGATTGGTTATATCGGGGCCATTGGGGTGTAAAGCTGTCTTTAGGCATTACGCCCTTTATTTGATTGACCCATTATTAATTTTATAAGATGAAGATTAGATTAAGGCGTTTGTTCCCAATTTATTTTTATGGTTAAATCTACACATGACTAATCCGATGCTCGTCTTGGGAATTATAGTTTCTATCGCCACGTTGATTATGTTGGGCATCAATCTGTATATGATGTCCCGAGCTCAAAAGAAGCCAATCGAACAGGACCCTGGTTATGCTGTGTTGCATACTCGTTTTGACGCACTTTCTCAGATTGTTAACGATCAATTGCAGAGGAATCGTGAATCATCAGATAGAGCCACCGCTACAGTTTCTCAATTAATTAATGAGCAATTAGAACGTGGGCGACAGGCTTCAGAGCGGGCGACTCTAACAGTGAGTCAGCACGTCCAAAGCTTTACCCAAAATATGACCCAGATTCAGGAGGGCATGAAAAGAATGCACGAATCAGTAAAAGATGTTTCGTCTTTTCAAGATATGCTTCGTTCACCAAAACTGCGCGGCACTTGGGGCGAGCAGTCGTTAGAGGCTTCGCTTAATCAGTATTTTTCAAAGGATAACTATGAGATTCAGCACTATTTTAAATCTGGTGAAGCTGTAGATGCGGTCTTAAAGTTGCCGAACGATCTTCTTTTGCCAATTGACTCAAAGTTTAATTGGGACAACTTCCAAAAGATGGTGAACGCCCCGAATGATATGGAAAAGGAAGTGTTTCGCAAGTCTTTTTATTCTGATGTTAAGAAAAAGATAGACGAAATTGCTTCAAAATATCTTTTACCGTCTGAAGGCACGACAGATTTGGCTCTGATGTATATTCCCGCCGAGACTGTTTATTATGAAATCATTAATAATATAAAGGATGTCGATATTCCCAATTATGCTCGCATAAAAAAGGTATTTTTGGTCTCACCAAACACTTTCGCCTTATCTATATCTGCTATTCGTCACTGGTTTAAAGACTTTGAGTTTAATAAACAAACCAAAGACATCATGAAGCGTCTTGAACGCATTTCTACTGATGGTGGCAAACTGGCTGATGATTTCCAGCGGCTGGGTAAGCATATTCAAAATACTAAATCGGCCTATGATGAATCAGAGAAACGCCTCTCATTAATGGTTGATAGAGTAAAGAACGTCATCGAGATAGGTGAGTCATCTACCGAAGCAGAAGTTATTAAAATAGATACTCCGCCAATTTTATAGTGCGTTCTATAAGAGATAACAAAATCGGCCCAAAAGGCCGATTTTG
>JBBTYS010000124.1:0-5629 GCA_038078535.1 Patescibacteria group bacterium
TTTTCTAAATTCTTTGGTTCCGTGAAGCTGGGCCAACCTGTACCAGAATAAAATTTAGTTTCTGAAGAAAACAATTCATTGCCAAAAATAGCGCACTTATACATGCCTTCAGTATGCTCATCGACATACTTACCAGTAAAAGGTGCCTCGGTTTCACCTCCACGCGCAATCCTGTAGAGTTCTGGGTCTAGTTCCTTCTTCCACTCTTCTTCTGTTTTAGTAGTTTTATCCACTAAAGTTTATTGAGGTCTTCGTCGATAGACTTGAATTCCATGTCCAAGTCAGCGCTATCTGCACTATTGATATCACTTATATCGGCTTGGGTATCCTTATCAAATCTGGGCGTGAGTGATGGGGACGCAGTAAGCGCCGAATATTCAGCGCGTTTTAAATACCACCAAAATCCGCCAGCGATAAGTACGGCGATTGCGACAACTATGATTATGGCGAATTTACTATTTCCTCCAGCACTAGCCATGTTTTCGGGATTTATGTTTGGAGATTGAATATCGGTCATATTTAATTAATTTATGGCGTTGGGGTTGGACTTGATGAAGTACGAGGTAACTGTGCGAGGTCAACACTCGCTTTACGCACAGCTTCTCCAGCGGTTTTTACAGCAATTTTAACAATACCGAGGTCTGTTCGCAAAGCTTCTCTCGCCCTGCTGACGGCATTTTTTAACTCTGCTTCGGTGGTAACTGAAATCGCATAGGTTGTGCCGGATTGCGTAACAATAGCCGCTCGGGCCTTCGCTATAGCTTCTCTAGCTGAAACTATATCCTGTTGAACAAGAGAGGTGTCGCCCACTTGCGGAGCTGACTTATCGGCTCTTTCCTCAATGCGTACTAAAACCCCTTCTAGCTTATCAAGGGCTTGGGTATAGTGTTCGAGTATCCTTTTATTCAAAGCGTCTAAATCGGTGTACAACTTCTGAACTATCTCCCTTTTGCGTTCGTCTTTAACGGCACGTAGCTTAGTTGTTAGTTCAGCCTTCTGAGCTTTCATCCTAGTCTCAACTTCTTTTCTCTTTTCTTTTACATCTCCTTCAAACTCTTTCTTTTTCTCTTGGAACTCTTCTCTGGCTGTTTTCAGGTTCTCTTTGGCAATATCTTTCAAAACTTTATTTTCGGTCTTTATGTCCTTAACATTGGACTTGAACTGCTCACGAATTTGTTTAATTGAGCCATGTGTAGGTTCGGGCTCTTCGGCAATAGACAAAAGAGGATATGCCAATAGAGCAACTAAAAGAAGAGCGCCGATCGAATATTTTTTAATCATATTGATATTTTACTATGTGTGATTAGCTTGCCAAGCCCGACTGTGGATTGAATATTATTTAAAAAGCAAAAGACCTCGCGCCAAACAGGACGCGAGGCCTTGTCTAAACGCGAGGTAATAACTAGAAGGCAAAGTTCAGGATTAGGCGACTCCTGAACTGCCATTGATGCGTAGAGGTTCTAAGCACAGCAACCTCTACGCATCACTCTTCCCTTTTCTGGGAAAAACGCCCACTCCAAGCCCGGAAGTCCAGGTGATCGGTTTGCCGAGCGTCTTTCGAACTTGCTGGTCAGGCACAAGAGCCACACGAGAGCGAACGCCTTCTTTACCCAGCTTGCAGAAAGGGTTGGCCACAAAAGCGAAGCCAATCGGACCACCCTCTGCCTTTTCAACGCGGACCACCGGAATCATGATTGAACAAATCGGACTCGGCCGAAAAAACTGCACTCCAAGCATTTCTTTTCGAGTACCGGTACTATCGTTGGAAACGATGCCCATCAGGACAAGGGTCGTCCGAGGACCACGTATCAACTTGGAACCCAAGCCAACTTCGTTGGACCACGCCCCCGTCTTCGGGGTCATGGTCGTTATGGATTCGAAAAACCACTTAGTGGTGTTGAGTGTGGCTCGGCTAAATAATATCGGCGGACCTTCCACCGGATCAATGACCCTCGTATCCAACTGAAGGGAGTAACCCGAAGATTTTTTATTTTCTTCTTTCTTTACGGATTGAGCTGATGCCGTACCACCACAAAAAATCGATACGGAAGCAGCCGTTGCGTAACTTAGAAAAGCCACGCTTCGACGCATACCGCGCTTATAGTCCTCCCACTCTCCAAAACCAACCAGTGCCCAAAGGACGCCGAACGGGTAGAGGATCATAAGAATCGGATGGTTAAAAACGCTCCCCAACGCACTGAAGAATGAACGTTTTTGCCCAAATCTTATGATCATATAAGCCAAGACCCCTAGCGGTATCGTGGCAAAGTATCTCATGACAATTCGAGTGGTGAACTCCAAGCCATTACTAGTCGTGTGAGAAGGCGTGAAATTCAGAATGGCTAGAAACTCGGGGTCCGTCTTGAACAGATCTTGATAGCGCTTCCTTTCTTGCGGGTCAAGGTTTCTGAACTTCTGGTCTGAATCTCGAATACCTGCCAATTCTGTAGATCTGACCGTAGCGAAGTAGGCCATCCCAGGACGTGGGTTGGGCCCGTACTGTTCGGCGTGACGATCGAGCCATTTCATGCGCTTTTGGAGCGCAAATAGGCGATCTGGTGTTAACCCGCCGACACTTGAAAGCTGGCGGGCTTCGGTAACCAGACTATCAGCCTCGTCCCGAGCTTTTTCGGCTGGGACCATTTCGTCTTGAGTCACGCTATACGTCGTCACCGACCAGTAACGCAAAGACGGGTCCGACGAGGGCCAGAAGATTACCGTAGCGCAAAGCGCCAGTAGCCCAATGACTGCGACGGCGTACTTACGCTCTTCCCTACGCATACATACTCTCCTGTCAAAGACTACCGACGGGTAGTCAAACTGGACATATTATATAATGACTTTATAAAAAGGTCAACGTAAAGTTACCTTATAAAATCTTTGGGGTCGAGCCAGTCGTTGAGTGCAGATTTGGTTTGGACATAGCCAAAAATATTAATAGATCCACCTTTGTGGATAGCAAGATGGAGATGCTTTCGTTCACCACCTGTTTCATTTGAATAAGCCTTCCCGAGTATTCCCAGCGTATCGCCCTTTTTAACGAACTGGCCAACTGGAGTAATGACACTCGATAATTTAAGGTGGCCATAAACAGTGGTCACCAATTGCCCCTCGATTGCTGACTCAATCACCACCACACCACCATAACCAGTGGCAGATTTTTTAACTACCAACTTGCCGTCAAACAAAACTGGCACGTGCACATCCACATTCGCCTCACCAGATGTCGTTTCAAAATCTATACCCGTATGGTAGCCCGTGAATTTTTCTGGCTGGACTGGTGAATTTTTTGGAGTTACATAAATTCCAAATAGTTTTTTAGTTACACGAGACGAGCTAAAAATTGAAGTGTCGGTGGTATTAGTAACAGAAGGAACAGGTAAACTATATGATTCGTTTAAGTTCTGATAAACAACGACAGACGCAATGACAATTGGGAGAAGGACAGCAATGATCTTTCTATTTTTAGACATAATGTTAATAATAAAATTTGCGCACGAATTGTAAAGCTATTTTACTTACAGATTAATTTTCTATATCCTTTCAGTGGGAGCTTTATGAGCCGTAAGAAGAGACAGAAACGCCATCGAGCAAGATGTCTTCGCACCTACAGAAGAGTTGCCCACCAAAGCCACGGAACGTGTGAATTCTGCCGTGAAGAGATAAACGCCGGTGACGAGTACGAAGGCGCAGTCTATACAAACGGCCGAGAGTTCTGGGTGAAAAAGGAACACATATATTGTCTGCCTTGGGACCACGATGAAACCTACAGACATTATGAAGAAATTGCCAATCAAGAAGAATCTGAAGCTTCAGACCTCCCGAAGGCCGCTTAAAATGCGGCCTCTACCTTTTTAATAGATCCTCAAACTTTTCTTGGAGTTTTTCTAATTTGGGGTTGATAACTGCTTGGCAATAGGCCTGTTCGGGGTGATTTTCAAAGTAGTTACGATGATATTCTTCCGCTATAAAAAACTTCTCAAGCGGAGCGACCTGAGTGATTACCTTGGGCCCAGACTGGTTAAGCTCGTCAATGTAGCTTTCAGTCTCTTTCTGCTGTTCTGGGGTCGTATAGAAGACCACAGAACGATATTGAGTGCCTACATCAGCACCTTGTCGATTTAGTGTGGTCGGGTCATGAACTGCAAAGAAAACAGTTAATAAATCGTAAAAAGAAATTACACTAGGGTCAAATTCAATTTTGGACACTTCTGCATGACCAGTTGTACCACTACACACACTTTCATAAGTTGGGTTTGGTGTTTCTCCACCTGCATAACCCGACATAACTGAAATCACGCCTTTTAATTCTTTAAAGACGGCTTCGGTGCACCAAAAACAACCACCACCAAAAACCACCATTTGAGTTTCCATGAGTTAATTATATCTTATTTTCTCTTCTCCGGCTCAACGAGAACTGCCCACATATAACGAGAGCCGTGAGTCCGATAAGGTTGCCAAGACTCAACAATCTTCTTCATTTGTTTCATTGTTGGAGCTTTTTTAAAATTATAAATTTTCTGGAGGCCATTTCTCAAACCTAAGTCACCATAAGAAAATATATCTTCTCGCCCTAAAGAAAAAATCATGAACATTTCTGCGGTCCAAACACCAACCCCTTTAATACTCGTGAGAAGTTTTATAATTTCTTCGTCGGAAAGTTTATCAACTTGAGCCATTTCTTTTTTACGCTCGATAAAAAACGAAGCGACATTTTTTGTGTAAGAAATCTTGGCAAAAGAAAACCCCGCACCTCTTAATTTTAAATCCGACATTTTTAAATATTTCTGTGGAGTTGGAAATTCACCTTCATTTAATTTAAACAGGGCCACCATCCTGCTTAATATTGTTTGGGCAGCCTTACCTGACAATTGTTGATTCGCAATTGCGTGAATTAGGGCCTGAAAATAATTTTCTCTTAATTTAAGCGGCGTGAGTTTAATACGCTTAATAACTACAGCAAGAATTGGGTCAGACTTAGATAGGTGTTTTTTGTGCTTAGTTGTAGTAGTAACCATTTTACATTTATTTAATGATTGGGTATCTTAACAATGTCACTAGGTGAAAGAAGCCGTTGACCTCTTGGGGTTGATGCTGGGGGCAATCAACGATAAGCGGGTTCCCGCATGCCCGCCAAAAACGAGGGAGGCCTCTGCGCAACGCGCACTTCACCTAGTGGCTTTTCCCTTTTTTATTAAAGACAGCTTGTTAGAACGCGACATCTTTTTAATCATAGCTTCTCTCTTTGAGGCAGATGACCGGTCCTTCTTCTTCTCCGTATATAACATCTTTACGGCTCCATGAGAACGTGTGTAATTACCACCCTTGCCCGCCTTATGTTCAACTAATCTGCGCTTTAAATCAGTCGTAATTCCACAATAAAGAGTCTTGTCGGTACATTCAAGAATATATACGTAATACATTAGATTTAAATACTAACAATCTTTACAAAAATTAAAAGAAGACCTACCCCTTGCACTAATTTCAAATCGTGGTAGGATATGGGCATTATGAAAAAAACACTACTCATCGCTATTTTTGCAGTTGCCGGACTCGGGTTGACTGGCACCTCGGCTAAAGCTTGGTTTTATCAGCCACAACCTTATCACAACTACCAATACCAGCAGTA
>JBBTYS010000125.1:0-4375 GCA_038078535.1 Patescibacteria group bacterium
ACCTATCGCAAAAATGTTTTTGTATTTCGACGCCAAAAGTTGCACGAATTGATATAGGTCATGGCTCGTGTCTTGGTATTCATCAACCATGATGTACTTCCACCATTCATGATATTTGGTCAAGATTTCAGGATGTTCTCGGAAAACTTTTACAGTCAAAACAATTAAATCATCAAAGTCTAGAGCATTCATGGCTCGTAATTCAGTCTGATAATGGCCGTAGAGTTTAGCCACTATTTTATCCACATACTCTGTTGGGTAATAGTCTTCAGGCCAAGTGAGACTGGTTTTGAGTTTTGATATTTTACTAAGCATGGAACGTGGATTGTAGCGCTTGGGGTCCATTTCCAAATTACCCATGATTCGTTTCATGAGTGAGAGTTGGTCATCAGAACCACAAATACTAAAGTTGGAACTGTAACTACCGAGCACATATATTTCTTTGCGCAGGATTCTTAAACCCAAAGAGTGAAAGGTGCCAATTGTTGGCGCCATACCTTCACCTTTTTTGCCGAGCAGCTTACTAATACGTTCTTTCATCTCCCCCGAAGCTTTGTTCGTGAAAGTAATCGCTAGAATATTTTCGGGTTTAATGCCTGAAGCAATTAACCACGCCACCCGATGAGTTAAGCATCTGGTTTTTCCTGAACCCGGGCCCGAGATAACTAAAACTGGACCGTCGATTGTTTTGACGGCTTCCTGTTGTTTTTCGTTGAGGCCCTTGAGTATCGGACTAGTCACCATGTGTGCTCTATTCTAGCATGAAATCTAAAAACGACCCGAAGGTCGTTTTTAAGGCTATTAATCCTTTTGTGAATTTTTTGTGGACTCGAGGAGAGTTGAACTCCTGGCCTCATCAATGCGAATGATGCGCTCTACCAACTGAGCTACGAGCCCAATATATAATCTGGCACTATTCCAAGATTTATATACTCCCTTTTCGTTTCTTCGGGAAGAATTTCAAAGTTTTTAACGATACCTCGACAGCGTTCAGAGCCACATAGGCATTTAATTTCCAAGTTATCAAAATCTTTGATTCCGGCTTCATTCATTGTGGTGGCATAGTCCCAAGTTAACTCCTCTCCTGACCCAATATCTTTTATTGCTACAAGATTTATTTCTGAGGTCGTAAATTTCATACCACAATTTGGATCACAGGAATGATTAATCAAATCATCAAAGTTGCCTGAAGGTCCAGTGAACTTGTTGTCACCAATTTGAGTATAAAGATCTTGCGACTTGCCATAAGGACGTGGCAATTCGTCTCTGTTTAGAATTTTTCCAGACCAGTTAATAACTAAGCTACCCTTGGCTATGGGTTCTTTGGTAAACACACCTCTGCCTTTGCTTGTGTCTTTAATTTCAAACCTAGACATAATATTTTTTCATGCGTTCTTTTTCTTCTTCCTCTTGAGCCTTCTCAATTTTTTCGAGAGCCTTCTTTAGATCTTCCGGTGAAAGCTTATCAAGTTCGCGAATTCTGTCCATGAGATATTCTTTAGTATTTTTAGTGGGATCGTCTAGAACTTCGGCGAGTAAGGAATTCAAAACTAAACCAACTTTGGGGCCTGGGCCTGAGGCGAGGGTTTTCATAATATCTTCGCCGTCGACTTTAAGCATTTTGACTGAGATTGGGTCATGAGAAACTTTGTCTATAATGTACTTTAAATGACGGAGCTTGTAGGGCACCGCCTTTGGTCGGCCTGAACCGATTCTATCGGCTTCACGAATCTTTAAGAGGTCTTCAACATTTTCTTGGCCAACGTTTACAAGTAATCTACGGACAGATGATTCAGTGACTTCGTCCACGTTATAGTAGAACATGTGATAGCGCACGAGCTTTATAATCTTCTCAGACATTTCCTTTGAGAATTTTAATCTCTCGACAATTTGAGCGACCATGCGGGCGCCAACCACCTCATGGCCGTAGAAGGTTGAATACTTACCATCACCACGCTTGGTACGAGGCTTGCCAATGTCATGGAACAAAGCTCCAAGCCTGATAGCTAATGAATATTCTTTCTCAACTGTGTATTTGAGAGCGCGAGTGTTGTGTTCCCAAACGTCATAGATGTGGTGGAGGTTTTGTTCTACGCCTATTCCCTCTCGCATTTCGGGTACGATGTATTCTAGGAGGCCAGTTTCTTCGAGCATGAGAATTCCTTCGTAACCTTTATTGGATTCAATAATTTTTACAAACTCATCTCGAATTCTTTCTTTGGAAATTGTTCGTAGCCATTCAGCATTTTTTTGCACGGCTGATTTAGTGGCAGGGTCCATTTTAAAACCAAGAACAGTGGCGAAACGCACAGCACGCAAAAGTCGCAGCGAATCTTCGTTGAATCTTTCTTCTGCGTCTCCGACAGTTCTAATAACTTTATTTTCGATGTCTTGTTTGCCTTCAAAAAGGTCGATGACGTTGCCTTCGATATCTAAGGCTAATGAGTTTACGGTGAAATCGCGTCGTGACAAATCATCTTCGAGTTTTTCAGCGAAAGTAACTTCATCAGGATGGCGCTTGTCAGTATACTTACCTTCAATGCGATATGGCGTAACTTCGATTAGTGCAAGCGCAGAATTTTCAGAACCAGCCTGCCCCGCCCTTGCCAGCAAAGGCGGGGTTTTAACTGCTACTGTGCCAAAAGTATTTTCATAGACGTGTTCAGGAAATATTTCTTGGATTTTTTCTGGTGTGGCATTAGTTGTAACGTCCCAATCTTTTGGTTCTTTGCCAAGCAAAAGATCACGGACACATCCGCCAACGGCGTAGCCTTCAAAACCCTGCTCTTGGAGGGTTTTTATAATCAATTGTACTTCTTCGGGTAAGTGCATCTTTGCTGTGCCCTCAGTAGGAATCGAACCTACATCTATCCCTTAGGACGGGACTGTTCTATCCATTGAACTACAAGGGCTTTAGCGAGCTTTTATATGATTAAATCCTTGTCAGAGTATCATTTTTGTGGTAAATTTTCAACTAATTTGGGCCCATAGTAAAATGGTATTACGCGTCCATGGCATGGACGAGGCCGGAGTCCGATTCTCCGTGGGTCCACATAAAAACATACCCCCGCACAATGTGCGGGGGTATGTTTTTGACACTTATTTTTAAATTAGTTATAAAATAGGTGTGTACCTTGTGAGAGGAGTGAAAGGCCATGGGCACCATGACCCCCACAGATGAGCTCGCGCATTTACGATCGGAGAAAACACGTCTTCTCAACCTGAACCCGGACAATGAAGCGGTTCAAATGGAGGTTGAGTCGACACTCAGGGCTATGGGCAAATTCCGACAAGACCACCCCGAGCATGCCGGCATCGTCATGAATTGGGAGGTTGAACTTCTCGATGCATGTCCCAAGGCAGACCCCGACCGCGAATAGTAGGAGGCCAGATGACCCGTCTCATCCCACCCCGGACGTTGTCCGGAAAAACGCCAGCAGATGTTGCTCCCACCTTAGGCAACGGCTGGCGTTTTAAAATTATTCTATGGCACCTAACTCTTTGAGAGTAGCTTCGAAATAACGGATGGCCCGCAGGGCTTCGGCGTGACGTAAGAAGTAATTTGGTTCGTGGGAAAGTTTATTACGAATCATGTGAGCTTCCCAGAGGCCATCGATACTTAAGAGCTTAGTCTTATCTCTATCAATGCTTTTTAAGCGTTCGCCCATAGTGTCGCCGGGGAAATAGTTTTTAAGAACACTATCGACGACAGAATCTGCCTCAATGATTGCAAATTTCCATTCGCCTTCTCGAGTTGATTCAATGTGGAGCATAATATCGTTCCATTGAGCTTGAAGTGGACCACCGACTGCAACCTCAGCAACAGCGGAAACTTGTTGAGCGACTTGCTGATTAAATTCTCGATGTCTTTCGGCTAGATAAACCGCACCAACAGCGAGGAGTGCTATTAGAAGCGCAGAGACAAATTGAAGTATATGAACAAAAGAAGAGCCAAGAAAAGCGTCTTGAGTATTTACGGCAATTTCAGCAAAGCTATAATCTCCAAGCTGAAAAGAAGTAAGGTTGTAGAAAGAGATGAGTAATTGATTAAAGAAATCGTAAGTCATTATTTTAGAGCCTGCTCAAGCTGATGTGCCACCCTCAACAGGGTTTCTTCGTCGAAAGCATCAGCAATTATTTGAAAACCTACAGGCATATTACTTTCTGAGCCTAAGCCACAAGGAATTGAAATTCCGGGTAGGCCCGCCAAATTCAAGGGTACGGTATAAATGTCTTCGAGATACAAAGCCAAAGGGTCAGATGCCTTCTCCCCTATTTTAAAGGCAGTATTCGGTGCCGTTGGCCCAACAATTACATCAACGTCTTTAAAGGCGTCATCAAAATCTTTTTTAATTAAAGCTCGGACTTTCTGGGC
>JBBTYS010000126.1:0-2554 GCA_038078535.1 Patescibacteria group bacterium
GCAGACAGACGAACCCCCGAAGCTTGGTGCTTGGTGAGGGGGCGAGCGTCTAGATGACGAATCACCGCCGGAGTGATTCGATTATCGGTCGAGCTGGAGTTTTGGGTGAAGCGAGCGCCTATTTTTTGGCCAGAATCTTCAGTGCTTCTCTAACTCTCTCTTGAAGAGTTTCGGCTTTAGTGCCCTTGAGAGCTTCTTTGGCTTCGGCTTGAGAATAACCCAATACCAGAAGGGCTTCGGTAGCTTGGCCATCCTGACCAAGGTCTATGCCTTCAGTTTCACCTTCAAGATGATCCACCTTACCTTTTAATTCCAAAACTAGTCTTTGAGCGACCTTAGGTCCAAGCGTAGAAACTTTTTTTAGGTAATCAGCGTCTTGATTAACTACTGCAACTTTTAATTGTAATGGTTCGACTGAACCCAGAATGTTCATTGCTCCTTTTGGGCCAATTCCGGACACCGTTGTTAATAAATGAAACAAATCCAAATCACCTTTTTTATCAAACCCATACATATCGAACGTGCCTTCCCTCATGTTGAGTTGAGAATGAACATATAAACGCACTGTGGGCCTTGCCCCGTTAGAGGTCCGGCTTGCCTCAGAGGCATAGCCGGCAGACGCCAACTTAAGTGGCGTCTTACCTCTAACGGGGTTGACAACGCCCTCGATTTTGGCTATGATATTCAGTACTCTGGGGGATAGTGTAACCTTGTACCCTATGCCTCCCGTGTTCAAAACAGCATATTTATCACCTAAATGTTCGATTGTGCCTTCGAGAAAGCTAATCATATTTATAACTTGCTGGTCGCACACTCTGGACTTCGTCCTTTGAGTGGCTCTTGTCCGATCTGCTTCGTTGAATCCTCCGCGTACTTCTCATCATATGTCTATATGACTCGTCGCACTGCTCGGATTCGCCTTGCATTCGGGCAAGCCAGCTGTGTTCTAAGTTAGCCTAAGGGTAGCAAAGATATAGAAAAATCAAAAGATGTTCAAACTAGAATCAAAATTTGAACCGACAGGTGACCCCGCCTGCTGGCTGGGGCAAGCCAACCTTAACCATGTTTAAATTAGTATCCAAATTCCAACCCACAGGAGACCAGCCTCAAGCGATAACCAAGCTCGCCAAGGGTTTAAAAGATGACAAGGAACGTCAAGTGCTTTTGGGTGTCACAGGTTCAGGTAAAACTTTTACAATGGCCAAGGTTATTGAACAATACAAAAAACCTACTTTAATTATTTCTCACAACAAAACTCTGGCAGCCCAACTATATAAAGAGTTCAAAGAATTTTTTCCTAATAATGCCGTCCACTATTTTGTTAGTTATTATGACTACTATCAACCCGAGGCCTATATCCCCCACACCGACACATATATAGAAAAGGATTCGAAAATAAATGAAGAATTGGACAGATTACGCCACGCCACAACCCAAGCCCTCATGAGTCACGACGACATCATTGTGGTCGCTTCGGTTTCTTGTATCTATAACTTAGGCAATCCTGACGAATATAAAAATCTCGGGCTGGAAATATTTGAAGGTAAAAAAATCCAACCTTCAGATTTAATCCGAAGCTTAATGCGCCTTCAGTACGTCCAAGATATAGAATTAAAGCGTGGTGCCTTCCGTAAGACACCGAATGAGATTGAGGTCATTTCTCCGACCGGCCAAGAAGTCACAAAGATTGTTTTCAAAAATGACTATATCGTTCGGATGTATCGAGCGATACTCAAAGATCCAGAAGAACTAGAGATGCGAGATTTAGATTATCAAAAAATTGCTCATACCATAATCTTCCCTGCTAAGTATTGGATTACTACTGACAGCAAGGTGGGTCTGGCAATTGAAAATATAAAAAGTGAACTACAGCAACATGTTAAACACTTAAAGAAGGTTGGCAAAAACCAGGAAGCCTCTCGCCTGCAAGAAAAAACCCTTAGAGACTTAGAAATGATGCGCTCAACTGGATACTGTCATGGTATCGAAAACTATTCTCGACATTTAGATTTTCGCAAACCCGGTGAACCAGCTTTCTCGCTTTTAGACTTCTTTAAATCAAAAGGCGAATTCCTAACTATCATCGACGAGTCCCACATAACGGTCCCACAACTCAAAAGTATGTATCGTGGCGACCACTCTCGTAAATCAACTCTAATTGATTATGGTTTTCGTTTACCGTCTGCAATTGATAATCGCCCCCTTAAATATGAAGAGTTTGAGAAAAGAGTCCAAAACTTAGTCTACGTTTCCGCCACACCAGCCAAACACGAACTTGAAGAAGCTGGACCAAAGAACATTGTTGAACAACTCGTACGACCAACAGGATTACTCGACCCAACTATTGAAATTATTCCAACGGCCAATCAGATTACACATTTAGAGAAAAATATTCTGGAAAGAGTCGCCAAGAAAGAAAGAGTTATCGTTACAACGCTCACCAAGCGCATGGCCGAAGACTTGTCTGAGCACTTGGCTCGGCAAGGCGTCCGAGTAAACTATTTGCACTCTGAAATTAAAACTCTGGACCGATTAAAGATTATCCAAGATTTAC
>JBBTYS010000127.1:0-8319 GCA_038078535.1 Patescibacteria group bacterium
AAAGATGTTGTTTGTCCATGGTTCTTTGAGCGCTGATGTGTCAGGTCCAATTGGTATTGCGAGTTTGACCGGACAAGCAGCACGAGTTGGATTTAATTATCTTCTACAGTTCATGGCCATGATTTCAATCAACTTGGCTGTGCTAAATATTATCCCGTTTCCAGCCCTCGACGGTGGTCGGGCCCTACTGTTAATTGTTGAAAAGGTTAAGCGTTCTCCAGTAAACAAAAATGTTGAAGGCTTGATTAATGTGGCGGGGTTCTATCTTTTAATAGCCCTTATGTTGTATATTACATATAAAGATATCTCTAAATTCTTCATAAAATAATGACTAAGGCTTTCGAAAAAAAAGGATTAACTAAGAAATCAGAGAACATCTCTGATTGGTATCATGATGTGGTTTTGCGTGCTGGTCTTGCCGAATATTCAGACGTGAAGGGTTGCATGATTATTAAACCTCACGGCTATGCTATTTGGGAAAAACTTCAATCAGTTCTCGATGGTTGGTTTAAAGAAGCTGGAGTCCAGAATGTGTATTTCCCACTTTTTATTCCAATGAATTTGTTTGAAAAAGAAAAAGAGCATGTTGCTGGATTTTCTCCTGAACTAGCAGTTGTAACTCATGCGGGGGGAGAAGAACTTTCTGAACCGATTGCAGTTAGGCCAACTTCAGAAACTGTCATTACTAAGAAATTTGCTGACTGGGTCCAAAGTTATCGAGATTTACCAATGGTTTTAAACCAGTGGTGCAACGTCGTGCGTTGGGAGAAGAGAACCTACCCATTCTTAAGAACTTCTGAATTTTTGTGGCAGGAGGGCCACACAGTACATGTAGACAAGGCAGATGCTACACGCATGGTTATGCTTGCCCTTGGCTGGTATGAGAAGTTTTATAGAGAGCATTTTGCTATTGCGCCTTATGTCGGCATAAAGAGTAATTCTGAAAAGTTTGCTGGTGCTGAAGAAACTTATTCAGTAGAAGTTGTGATTCCTGATGGCAAAGCTCTTCAGGCTGCCACTTCACATTATTTAGCTGACAACTTTACCAAAGTGTTTAACGTTGAGTATTCAGACGAAAAAGAAGAAAAGAAATTAGCCCATCAGACTTCGTGGGGGATTTCGACACGAGCGATTGGCGGCTTGATACTTGTTCATGGTGATGATTCTGGATTAGTTTTGCCTCCAGCCGTGGCCCCACAACAAGTTGTGATTATTGGTATTGCTGGCAAAGAGGCAGAACTGGAAGAAAAAGTTGTCAGCTATGTATCAGAGCTACACAAGACATTAAAAGATGTCGGAGTCCGAGCTGTTTCAGATGTTGATTTCAGAAAAACTTTAGGTTATCGAATTAATGAGTGGGAGCTTAAGGGTATTCCTTTGCGTATTGAAGTTGGTCCAAAAGAAGTCGAAGCCAAGAGTGTTACGATTGTTCGAAGAGATGATTTCTCTAAGCATCAAATGAATGCTGATCTGCTTTCTGTTGAAGTTCCAGCCGTTTTGAATTTTATTCAAAAAGAATTACTTAAGAAATCAGAAGAATATCGAAATGCTTTGACAACTGATATCTTAACCTACGATGAATTTAAAAAAGTTATGGCTGAACAAAAAATGTTTATCCGCGCTCCATGGTGCGAAGAGGCTGATTGTGAAGCCAAAATTAAAGAAGAAACTAAAGCTGTTACTCGTTGTCTAGAATTAGATAGAGTCGAGGAGGTTCTCTCTGATACACCTTGCGTCCATTGCGGAAAGCCGGCTATTCATAAGTGGCTATTCGCTCAGGGCTATTAATCTAATTACTTAATTAGTTTATGAGCAAGCAGTTTTCAATGCTTGTGTCGGTTGTCTTTATTCTTGTGAGTCTTTTGGTTTTTGGAAAAGGAGTTAAAAGTGATACTACAATTACATTTAGTATTACATCTGGGGCAGATACTACTTCTGGGGCACAGCACGAGTTTACCCCTGCTGAGCTAGCCAAGTTATCTACCAGCGACAATAGCCGGATTCAGTCAGATGCCAACTGGTCTATGACTGGAGTGTATGAAGAGGATAAATATCTAGAATTTTTATTTCAGCCAGGCGTGCCAACTGAGGTAATAATTTCTTCAGTGGTAGTTACTCACGAGTACTACAGGACCAGTGCCTTAGTTGGTGCCAAATTAGAAATTTGGGATGGTGAACTTTGGAATGATGTCCCAATTTCCTTACCACATTCTTCAGGCACAGCCAATGAAATATCTGAGACCAAAGACATTACTTCTATAATATCTCAACCTAGTCAACTTAATAATATAAAGATAAGATTTTTGGCATATCGAAATGATGTGATTGGTTCGGGAATTAAAACTAGCCACGATTTAATAAAATTAGACGTTATCTATTCAGAGCCAACTAATATTGAGACACCAACGCCAGAAGTCATTGCGACTGAAACGCCAACACCTACTCCAGAAGAAACTTCTTTACCACCACTAAGCCCTAGTCCATCTTCGGAGCCCACACAAATAGCCACTCCTACTCCAATGGTGTTTACTGCAACACCAACAGTAACTAGCTCACCCTTACTGACCATTTCTCCAACTCCAGAGATTGTTTTAAATAGCCCCATTAATATAAATGTTTCGCCTTCGCCAACTCCCAATAATTTGACAGCAAATATCGTTTCCATTCCAAAAGAAATTAAAAAAATAAAACCAATCCCAACCGCATCTACTTCTCCAATTCAATTATCAAAACGCCGTACTCTTAAATCAGATCTAGCCAACCTAATACATTGGTTGACACACCACCTCATTATGCTAAAAAGATAAACGAGGGAGGCATGTCATTTCGATAAACCAACCTTCAGCATTTGGTATTGAGCTCAAAGGCCCAGTTGCCAAACAGCCAAGCCTTCCATTTGAGGAAGAAAATCCGAGTTGGTCACCGCTGCTTCCGAATCAGGAAGTTGTGGGAAAGACCTATCTAGTTCTTGACTGGGAAACACACCGCAAATTCAAGGTTGTGCTTCACTGCTACATACATACCCGAGGTTTTGCAGGTGCCTTGGATAGAATTGGAGTCCTTTTCTTTAATGAATACCCCTACAATCCCACCTCTGAGGATTTTACACAATTCATCAACAAAGAGTACGAGAAAGTTTTAGAAAAAGACAGGATTACCAATTTCCAAAGGCGTGTTGATTCTCCTCTGGACAATCAACAAACGTCTCCGGTCCCTTGGGAAAGAATCCGAGGTCGCTAGGCGGTCTTATATACACTAAATGTTGTGAGCGTAAGACCGCTGTTTTTATTTGGAGTGTCAACCCAGCCGTTGGAAAGTAGTATTTTCTTTTTTAAATCTTTAGATAGCCACTAATTTTACGCTACTTTCCAACGGCGGGGTCAAGTTGTTTTGGGTCTTTTTTTTGATATTCTATAGTATCGACTTAACACTCCTTAGAATACATGTCCGTTTGCTTCAAGTTCGAGGCAAAATCGAGCATGGAGGCAAGACGTACAGTGTTACGGCGAGAATCCAGTGGAGATTTTAACGAAGAAATTGAACAAACCTCAGGCACGTTGGATTCCAATGTAATTGAGTCCCGTGCGGACATGTATTTATGCTTAATAAGCTTTTTAGCTTCTGGTCAAAAGATATTGGTATAGATTTAGGAACAGCCAACACGCTGGTATATGTGCATGGGAAAGGCATTACTATCAATGAACCATCAATCGTTGCTCTCAATCAAAAGACGGGAAAAATTTTAGCGATTGGCACACAAGCCCGAACCATGGTCGGTCGTACCCCTAGCTATATTACAGTTACTCGACCCTTGGTGAATGGCGTTGTTTCTGACTTTGAAGTTACAGAGCAAATGCTTAAGTATTTTATCGACAAAGTTCACGAGGGCGGATTTTCTTTTTTACCCAGACCTCGCGTTGTCATAGGTGTGCCTTCTGGTGTAACCGAAGTTGAAAAAAGAGCCGTTGAAGATGCCACATATAGTGCTGGTGCGAGAGAAGTTTATTTAATTGAAGAACCAATGGCTGCTGCAATTGGTTCGCGCCTACCAGTCCAAGAGGCTGTTGCCAACGTTATTGTTGATATGGGTGGTGGAACGACTGAAGTCGCAGTTATATCCATGGGGGGCATAATTGCCTCTAGGTCTTTGAGAATCGCCGGCGATAAATTAAACGACGATATTTTACGTTACATGCGACAAGAAAGAAATTTATTGATTGGCGAGGCGACTGCTGAAAATTTGAAAATACATCTGGGTTCTGCTTATCCAATGGAAGAAGAACTCGAGGGTCGTGTTCGAGGTCGAGATTTAGTTTCAGGCTTACCTAAAGAAATCGTTATTACTTCTGAAGAAATTAGAACTGCGATGCACCGATCGGTGAAGAGTATTGTTACGGCGATTAAAAATACTATCGAAGAGACACCACCTGAATTGACGGCGGACTTGGTAAATCGGCAAATACACCTTGCTGGTGGCGGGGCACTTCTTAAGGGTCTTGATGAAATGATTACTCACGAGACCAAGCTTTCTGTTAAAATTGTTGATGACCCCCTAACGGCAGTAGTTAGAGGCTGTGGTTTTGTGCTTGAGCACCTTGATGAACTTCACTCAGTTCTTCTGTCCACCCAAGGCGATAATTTTTTCTAGACATGCCAGGTAGTGAAAATTCGACAAGGTTTTTTGCTCGAATATTAACATTTGGCCATGCGAATTAATTTAAGAAGTTAGGCACATACTACTTAGGAATATAAAAACCTAAAGAGCAAGTCGAATTTCTACTACCTAGTATGCGAAATGAAGGCATTGTAAAATTTTTATCAATTGTCTCCTTTATTTTTGTTGTTTTAATTCTTTGTAATATTTTATTTCTTCGTGTTGTTCGGAAACAATATTTACCGGATGTGGCTATCAAAACAACGTCTTCTATTTTTAATGTCTCTGGTCAAATTAATGAGTGGGCTAGGTACTTTGGTAAGTGGAAAGAACTTGCCAGAGAGAATATGTCCCTGCGGGATATTACGAGTCAGTACATATCTACAGAAGCTACAATTGAGTCTTTAAAATCAGAGAACGACATGCTTCGTAAAAGCGCAGGACTCGCCACTCACCTAAGAAGACAAGTAATTTCTGGAGGAATATTTAACGTCTCTTTTGAACCAAGTGGTTACTTTGCACTTATCAATAAGGGTTCTAGTGATGGAGTAATAGTTGGGCAAGCAGTTATTTCTCCCGATGGAGTGTTAGTTGGTAAAATAGTTAGTGTTTCTGAATCTTCTTCAAAAATAATAATCCTTAACAACCCAGAATTTTCTGTTACCGTTAAGGTCTTGGATGGAGATACAAGCGGTATTTTAAGAGGTGCGCTTAACAATGGCATGGTTCTGGATCTGGTTACACAGGGGGACAAGATCAAGGAGGGCGATATACTTATCACAACAGGTGATGACTTATTGCCACCGGGCTTAGTTGTTGGTGTTGTTCGACACGTCGAAGATAATGACACCCAATTGTTTAAAAAGATTGGGGTTGATCCAAAAGTCAGCGTTAAGCAGGGGGCAGTTATGATTATAAAATAATGAAAATACTCACAGCCATTATAATTTGGATTGGAGTTCTTTTGTTTGACGGAGTTCTTTTGCCGGCAACAAGCAATATACTGATTGGTATGGGCTCCATAGTTTTTCTTGTGGCCCTTGTTGTATCTCAAGGCCTTCATCGCTGGGTTGTCAGTTTGGGAGTTGCTCTAGCTTTGACGACTGAAATAATATTTGGCTTATATTTGGGTACTTTAGTGGGAGCTTGGCTAGTAGCTCTTTGGGTTTGGTATGGTATTAACAGATTTTTAAGTTTAAAGTCTGTCGTTGAAGACAGCTCGCTGGTAACGTTATTGCCGTCTCTAATATCTGGGTTATTAGTACTTTTTGCCATGTTGTTTGCGCAGTGGGGTCTAGTTCGTATTTTTTATGAATCCAGTATATCGCTAAGCGTTTTTTCTAATCTTTTAACTTCGCCTAGAATTATAATAATTGTTGCTGTCGAATTACTTATTGTCATAGCTTTATTTGGTCTTGCGCGTAATACAAAAAAAGAGCATGCCTATCTTTAAGAAACAATACAGCATTAATATAGAAGACGATTTGGCTAGTCCCGAAGAAACTCTTTTAGATTCTGGGAGTGAATTTTCTAATATTGAAAGGCCTATTCATTCAGGAGTATTTAATAGTATGTTCTGGGGCGTAACAGCACTTTTGGCAATTATCTTTATTTTTACATTAAAAATTGCCATTGGTGATTATAAATATTATGCGAACTTAGCTTATCAGAATCGTTCGGCTAATTTTTCCATTCCACCCGCTCGTGGAGTGATTATGGATCGTGAAGGGAATCCACTCGTGAAAAATATTCCAAAGTTTGACGTGGTTGGCGTATCTAAAGAAGTAAAGGCCGCTTTAAGAGATGGAACCTTGGATACGGCTAAACTTGCAACTACATTGAAAATTGAAAAATCAGAACTTGAATCTAGTTTGAATCAGAAGACACAGGAAGTAAGCATATTCTTTATTGCCACAGGTTTAAGCAAAGAGCAGATTTTGGCTATTCAAGGTATGAAGCCACCAGGTGTCTATTTAATTCCTGATGTTGAAAGGGTCTATGTTGATGGAGTGAAATTCTCTACAGTATTGGGCTATGTTGGCAAGGTGAATAAGGACGACTTGGCTAAGGATCAATATTACTCACCCACAGATACTATTGGCCGTTTAGGCATTGAGGCTAACTATGAATCAACGTTAAGGGGTGAGCATGGCCGTATTTTCTTTGGTGACATTGAAGACAAGATAGATGTGGATGCGCAAAATGGAGGCAACCTAGTTCTCAACATCGATGCTGATTTGCAGAGACATCTTTATGACGAGTTGCGTTCTGTCTTAGCTGGGGCGGGTTTGTCGCGTGGGGCAGGGATTATCCAGAATCCTCAAACGGGAGCAGTTTTAGCCATGGTGAGTTTTCCCAGCTTTGATAATAACCAATTTGCTGGTGGCCTATCCCAATCGGCTTATACTGCAATCTTCCAAAATCCAGCTCGACCTCTATTTAATAGGGTCGTAAGCGGTCTCTATAACCCTGGTTCAACCATCAAGCCTCTGATGGGCCTTATGACGCTTCAGGAGGGCATTATGGGTCCTAGTGATACTATCCAAGACTGTGTAAGTATTTCCATCCCAAATCCTTTTAATACTGAAGTGGTTTATACATTTAAAAATTGGCGGGCGGAACTAGGATCTTTTAATCTCAGAAAGTCTATCGCCAATTCCTGCAATATCTACTTCTTTACTGTTGGTGGAGGTTTTGGAAAAATTGCAGGACTTGGTATTCAGCGCATCGTTAAATATCTTGAAGGAAGTTTTGCTAATAAAATCTTGGGTATTGATTTGCCGAGCGAAGAACATGGCTTTGTGCCTACACCAGATTGGAAAGAGTCAACTCGAGGCGAACCATGGTATCAGGGGGACACTTACAACACTTCTATTGGGCAAGGCGATCTATCGGTAACTCCATTATGGCTAAACTCTTACATCTCGGCTATTTCTAATGGGGGCACAATTTATCAGCCTCAAATTGCTGAACGCATCGTTGATAGTAATAAAAATACAATTAAGTTAATCTCACCTAAGGTTCTTGGGACATTACCTTTCAGGGATGATGTCCTGAGCGAGGTAAAAAGCGATATGGAAGAAACAGTAATTTCGGGGACGGCTCAAATATTTAATGATTTACCAGTCAGAGTCGGTGCCAAAACTGGTACCGCCGAAGTCGTTAAGGGCCAAAGTATAAATTCTTTATTCACGGCTTTTGCTCCGTTTGAGCACCCTGAATTAGCTGTAACCGTTTTAATTGAAGGTTCGGCATCAAACCAAGGCTTGGCGCTTCGTGCCACCCACGCGATTTTCGAGTGGTATTTTAATCAAACAGTCCCGATTTTGTCCCCGACTCCTTCGGAGTAACAAGATCGAGGATCCCCGACTTGGGTCGGGACCGTTAATTAAAAGTTATAAACATCACCTTGTAATACTAACCAAATCGTAGTATAGTTCTTTATCGCAAAATTAAATTAAACTCAGTCTTAATATGAACGACCAATATTTTAGCAAGGAAGGTTTAGAGAAACTAAAGAATGAACTGCAAGAGAGAACTGACATTTTACGCCCTGAAATTGCCCAAAGAATTAAAGAAGCTAAAGAACAGGGTGATCTTTCTGAAAATGCTGAGTTTGATGCCGCCAAAGAAGCCCAATCAATCAACGAAGGTCGGATTGAAGA
>JBBTYS010000128.1:0-4448 GCA_038078535.1 Patescibacteria group bacterium
GTCGGCGCACAAGAAGGGCTTCTAACCAAAGAACAAGTAGAATGGTGGCTTTCTAGAGCGCCAGGAGACTATAAGGTCAGGGAGATTTAATTATTTTTATAGTACCTCTCCAAAAAACTCTTTCTGAATTCCTCAAACTTTCCCTCCAACATAGAAACACGGATTTCTTTGACTAGATTTACAATAAAATAAAGGTTGTGAATTGACGCCAATGTTGATCCCAATATTTCTTTAGCTCTAAATAAATGTGAAAGGTAGGCATGAGAATAGTGAGAACAGGTGTAGCAAAAGCATTGAGCATCTATTTTTTCAAAATCATTCTTAAATTTTGCATTAAGAATATTTATCTGGCCATCTCTCGTATACAAACCGCCGTTGCGAGCTATGCGGGTAGGCGAAACACAATCAAAAGTATCTACACCACTCTCTATTCCTCCAAAGATATCCGCGGGCTCACCAATCCCGAGAAGATGTCTCGGTTTTTGTTTTGGCAAAATATCATTCACCCAACCAACAGCTGTATAGATATCTTCCTTGTCAAAAGAACCCCCGATACCGAAGCCATCAAAATCCATCTTTCCGATTATTTTTGCACTCTCTTTTCTCAAATCTTCATGGCGTCCTCCTTGAACAATGCCGAAAATTGACTGGGTTGGATTGATGGAATTTTTTACATTAGCTCGGTGATAACTTAGAGACCTCTGTGCCCACCTATGAGTACGTTCCATCGCTTCTTTTTGATATACATATGGGGCATGAGGTGAAGTACATTCATCAAAAGCAAAAATAATATCAGCACCAATATTCTGCTGTATTTCTATTGAGCGTTCTGGGGTAAACCGATGAGAACTGCCGTCGATGATTGATTTAAATATTACACCATCCTCATCCACTTTCGCAAAATTCGGCAAGTTCGCTGGAGTAAAAACTTCCCCATCAGAACTTTCCTGGATTTTCCCCACCTTGTTATTAAAAGCTACTCCCAATGAAAAAGCCTGAAAACCCCCAGAATCTGTAAAGGTTGGACCTGACCAATTCATCATTTTATGTAATCCCCCGGCTTGTCTCACGATCCCCTCTCCTGGTTGCAAGTAAAGATGATAAGTATTGGCCAAAACTGCTTCTGTACCAAGAGAGAAGACTTGTTCTGATGTCAGTGCTTTAACTGTTCCTTTGGTACCAACCACAATAAAAGCCGGGGTATTTATTACCCCATGAGTAGTTTCAATCTTCCCCACTCTACCCCTTCCATTAGTCAGTTCTTTTTCTATGGTAAATTTTAAACTCATCCTCCCATACTAATGTATTGCTATGTTATAATCAAATACATGAATAATGAAAACAATATGGATGATCATATAGCAGAAATCACCAAAGAATTTAGAGATGGTTTTGAAATATTAAAAAAATATCCAAAATCAGTGACGATCTTTGGTTCATCCAGATTAAGCCCCGTAGATCCTTATTACAAACAAGCACAAGAATTGGCTGGTCTTATCGTCAAGGAACTTGGATACTCAGTCATAAGCGGAGGAGGACCAGGTATCATGGCTGGGGCAAACTTCGGTGCAAAAGAAGCGGGTGGAAATTCCATAGGTTTTGCTATAAACCTTCCCAGAGAGCAGAAAATAAATCCTTATGTCACTTCGGCAATGGAATTCAAATATTTTCTTTCTCGAAAGGCCATGCTTACTTTTTCGGCAGAAGCTTTTATCTGTTTTCCTGGAGGATATGGCACTTTTGACGAATTATTTAGTGTCCTAACCCTCATTCAAAACAAAAAAATTCCAAGGGTACCAATAATTTTGATTGGCCAAGACTTCTGGAATGACTTAAAAGATTTTATGGTATCTAAAATGCTTGGTAAAGTACAATCGATCGATAAAAGTGATTTGGATCTCTTTATGATCACAGATGACCTAAATAAGGTGATAGAAATAATAAAAAAAGCCCCCATTTCTGAATGGTGGAAAGATATGGATTAAGAAAACAAAAAACACCCCGAGAGGGGCGTTTTTTGTTTTAAGAGACGAGTCCTGTTACCAGTTTCCGCGTCCTTCACCTCGAGGTGCTCTAGGTGCTCTAGGCTCCATAGGGCGTGCCTCGTTCACAGTAAGAGTTCTTCCTTCAAGCTCTTTGCCATTAAACATGTTAACAGCATTGTCTGCTTCAGCATCTGAACTCATCTGGACGAATCCAAAACCTTTTGATCGGCCTGTCATCTTGTCCATAATAATTGATGCTGACTCAACTGCTCCGGCCTGAGCGAAATGCGCCTTAAGCGTATCTTCACTAGTACCGTAAGAAATACCTCCTACATATAACTTCTTTGCCATTTTTCTTATATACCTCGTCTTTAAATATAAACGTAAGCGCACGAGAAACTTACCCAGATAATGATACAGGAATACTTAAAATTGTCAAGGATTGAGGGTGATTAGGAGGATGTAAATTTTTATCTTCCGAAAATTCTCATAAAACCCTTTGCAATGCGACCAAATACATAATCTATCGCATTCCAAAAAGATCCCTGTGACTTAGGGCTTTCAATTGATTCATCAGAATCTCCTTCTGGTAAAGGCACAAAAGAACCATCTGAGTTTCGTGATTCTGACGATATTGAAGTTGGTGCCACCACCCCCACCCCACCAATAGTAATTGATCCGTTTATGACTGCACTCAGTGTATCTTTTCCAGCCATGGCCACATTGGAGTCAGTGGTGTTGCTCGGTGTATGGTTGAATGTGAGTTGTGTACTGCCAGAAGCCAGGGCCTTGAACGAAATCGTCGCCAGGGTACCTGAACCCTTATATTTTGTTCCTCCAGCACTAACCTGTGAAAAAGAAATTTTACCAGAAGCCTGATCCACATTATTCAAAAGAGTCATGGGCATCAGAGTGCCAGGAGTGATCTGTGTGCCCGACTTGGCTACATCCGCATCCAAAACCTGTAACAAACTAGAATTGTAATTGAGATATCTCAAATCTACGCCGTCAATAGAATCACCTTGGGTATCAAGACGCACAGATACAGAGAATGTATCCCCCGCCTTGACTGTGTGAGATGAGGGCGAGACCGACAATGTCGCCGCGGATGCGAGCGAAGGTATAACAAATACTGCTACAAGCACTGGGATAAAATTTTTCATCGATGTTGATTTCATAAATTGATAATGTGCGCTTTTAAATTTATTGCTATTATGTTGAATAATTTTAACATCCTTTTACTCTCCTGTCGCTAACCAGTTGCTAGACAAATATGAAAAGTCTATGGAGTTCACGCCTCCATCCCTGTTTATATCAGCCAGGGCATCAGCCGCCGCACCCCATTTGCTATTCATATATGAGAAGTCTAGAGAATTGACGATCTGATCACCATTGAAATCACCCGCTCGTAATACCGGCGAATTGACCTCGAGTATGGCAGTATTTCTCAGATCTACATCCGTGATCAGTTTTGAGATATAGCCAGGGATCTTTGGGCGTAGCACAACAGTTGCCACAAGCCCTGCCGGAATATTCATGACGTACTGACCAGAAGCATCGGTGACAATATTTGCCTGATATATTTTGGCCCTCGTGACAGGATCTAGAAACTCGATGACTCCAGAAACAGCCTTGCCAGTATTTGTAGCTCCCTCTAGTGACAAAATTATTTTGCGTTGAAGCGGAATATCTACAACAGAAGCTGATCGTGTCGTAGCACTCACCGCTGTAGATTGTCCAGATATATTGCCAGCCGTATCAACAGCACTTATTCTATAGCTATACGCCGTCGCCGCAGTCAATCCCGTATCTAGATACGCAGTCGATGGCGCAGTACCTAGAAGTGTTCCCCCACGAAAAACTTGGTATCTTGCGACACCAGAAACGTTTTGTCCAGTACCAGCAGGATCAGTAGAAGCTGTCCAGGACAATTGGATCTGTGTCTCCCCTGTGGCTGTAGCCGTAACACCGGAAGGCACTGTAGGTGCTGTACTATCAGCCGCCGCCAAGGTTGTAAAAATATTATCTGTAGATACAGCCAGATTTCCAGCCGCATCGCGAGATCTGACACGATAGTGATGGGCTGTGCCTGGTGAGAGGCCGGAGAGAGTGGCTGTATGTGCGGATGTGAGTGATGCATTCAATGCCGTCTGTGATCCGTAACTACTTGTCAATCCATATTCTACTTGGGTATTGGAATTTTCATTGGCAGTAGTCCAGGCGATGGTGATACCAGTAGTCGAAAGTCCCGAAAAAGTAACGTTGGAAATAGTAGGGGCGGTTGTGTCTGCTGGAGGTGTAGGTGGCACAACCACTACAGCTGTACCCGTATATGAACCTCCTGTCACCGAAGTGAGTATATCTCCTCCCAGTCCGGCCACGTTAGAATCCGTACCGCTACCTTGACTAAAATCAATGGTCACGTTTGACGTACCTACGGCCAAAACACGGAAAGTAACAGAA
>JBBTYS010000129.1:0-2617 GCA_038078535.1 Patescibacteria group bacterium
TTCAAAGCATGTTTTGCTGGAATCCAAATATACTCCTGCGCTTCCTCATTCAAACGCACTCGCTTACTTCCTACACGGACTACTTTATCAACAAAGATATGCTGAATTCCCGCTTTATAGTATCCCGAGTTCTTGATTTGATCGAAGGTACAGATATGCTCGCCGATTTTTGATTGAAGTCCTGACTCTTCTTTAATTTCTCGTTTTAAAGCATCTTCAAGTCGTTCATTTCTTCTCACTTTACCGCCGATAATAGAGTACTGACCGCCCCACTTATGTGTTTTTACCAAAAGAACTTCTTTTTCTTTTTTTGCATCAATCCCGTCGTATTCAATAATACCCCCGACAGCTACAACCGAACCTGGCACCATCAAATCCTCCCATAGCTTATGAATTATTCTTTCATTTCGTTGTATTCTTGGCGAAGGCAATGCTTCGTTCTCCAAAACATATTCCAAAAGAAGTTCTGGTTTCCAAACTGAATTTTTATGAAGATAAACTGGGTGATCTGAAATTGGCTCCAAGAAAAAACATTTGGTATTTGAAATCTGCGCAATGCCGAGTTCATATGAGGCGCTTTTACCCAAATATCCCTCGGGGTTCACGAAATAGCTAAAACCATTCTCACCCAAGCGCTTTAAATTGTGCAGATACAAAAGCTCGATCATGCGCGGATCGGTTTCCTTGTCAGTTGAAAGCATTGCAAAACCGTCTTTTGTTTCGGCAATTTCCGAAATACTGGGCGCCAAAACCTCAATACCAGCGTCCGTAAACAATCGGTGGATTCGTTGAATTTCAATAAAATGCTTCTGAAAACTTCCGTGAAGCACGCAACGGAATTTTCTTTTTTCTCGAGGCAAATTCATGATTAATATTATATCATACTTTATACCCCATGGCAATGTTGTTATTTATCCCAGTAGCTATTTTATCACTGGAATTTATGGAATTACGTATTTTCTATTAAATATCAGCCGATATGCGATCCACACCACTATCGCGACTATTACAAACCTTATACCCATTGCTGTTAACGCTGCTTCTCCTAAAAAATACACTAACCCACCCCAGAAAATATCCCACATTGCTACAGCGACTGCTGAATATATCGCAAACTTCTTGAACGAAAATTGCATAATGCCGGCGGCAGTAGAAGTTAATACTGCAAGATTTGGCTGCCAGTAACTCAGGAGTATTCCGCTCAATCCGTATTTGGTAAGCCGCGTCTGTGCATTTTCTATAGGTTCTCGCAGGCCGAATTTCAGTAGTAACTTATACCATCCGTACTTACCTAATGCGTAGTTGAACAGATACGCAACAAACAGTCCAACCGTTACCAAGCTTACTATCCATACCACTTCTGGAATATTTCTACCTGCGAATATCACGCCCAAGAATATCACTAAACTTCCCGGATAATACCATCCCACCAGCAACATACCTTCGATAATCGCGCTGACAAACACTATCCAGTATCCATACAGCTCAAAGTATTTTCTTATTATTTCAATCAATTCATCTTGCGGTGGCAGATCCAAAATCTTCCATACCGCCCACAGTGACAGAACTACTGCCAGACAAACCATCGGCAAACCGACGATTTTCCAGATGTTTTTTATTCGTATATTTCTCATCTCTCTATTCCCATTACCCATGACATTTTTTATATTTCTTACCAGACCCACAAGGACAGGGATCGTTGCGGCCCACCTTTCCAGGCACTGACTGATGCGGATTTAACACTGAAACTCGCTCGCCGCTTTCTCCGTGAGTCCGCGTTTGGTCCGCGCCGGTCTGCGCAAGTTTAAAGATATTGGAAAAAATCCAGCCGTTGAAGTTCTGCCAGAGGTCTTTAAATAAGCGATGGCTTTCTCTGCGGTATTCCACAAGCGGATCTTTTTGGCCGTAAGCCCGAAGACCGATAGATTCGCTTAGGGCCTCAAGGTCGTCCAAATGATTCATCCAGAGAAGATCGAGAAGGCCAAGAACGCGGCCTCGTGTCATCCCGTCCCCCGCTATTTCTAAACTGCGTTTTTGGATCAATTCTTTAAGCAATTCTCTTTCGTCTTCATTCAATTCTCCGGCCTTAACTTCCGCTCCAATCGGCCATGGATTTTCTGGTGTAGTAATTTTCGCCTCTTCAAAAATATTCTTTACTTCCACCTCCCCTTGGGTTGGAAGATTTTTCTCCAAATACTCGCTTGATGCACCACTTACGATTTTAGCGACCTCTTCTAGGTTTACGCTTTCCAAAATGCGCTGCCGCTCTTTGTAAACAGCGATTCTCTGTTTATTCAAGACATCGTCATATTCGAGCAGGTGCTTACGCATATCGAAATTCGCGCCCTCCACCTTGGCCTGGGCCTGCTCAACAGCTTTAGAGACCATCCCCAACTGGATCGGCTGATCTTCGGGAAGATTAAAGCGTTCCATCAGATTTTTGATGCGATCTCCGCCGAAAATCCTCACCAAATCATCTTCAAGCGAGAGGAAAAACTGCGATGAGCCGGGATCGCCTTGCCTGCCAGCCCGGCCCCGGAGCTGATTATCAATACGCCTGGCTTCGTGCCTTTCCGTGCCGATTACATGAAGGCCGCCTAGATCCTTAACTTTTTGC
>JBBTYS010000130.1:0-4073 GCA_038078535.1 Patescibacteria group bacterium
AGGTTTTACGTTGGTCGAATTGTTGGTAGTAATCGCTATTATCGGTGTTCTTGCCACCTTGCTCCTCTTGCAACTCGGTGTTGCTCGTCAACGCGCTCGCGATGCTAAGCGCATTGCTGATGTAAACCAAGTTCGAACAGCTATTGAGCTTTATTTCGATGACAATGGTCAGTACCCTCAAGTCGCAACCTTTGCTGCTTTAAGCGCTCTAGTTGTTCCAAAATATCTTGTACTATTACCAACTGATTCGCTTAATGTTTCTCCCCACACATATAACTACGCCTACAATGGCAACACCAAATACCAAGTTTGGGGAGTCCTTGAACAATGGGCTCAAGCCATGGGGTCTGATGCTGACATAAATTCAACCAGTGGCTGGACTGGGCAAACAGTTAACGGCTCACCTGATGCCAAAACTGACTGCGTTACGCCTTCTGTGACCGCTTGTATCTACGACCAAGGCCAAAGCTAAAATTATTTCCTAAAAGGTCCCGAATAGTCGGGACCTTTTATGTTATGATAGAAGCCAATGATAGTTCTAACCACTATTTTATCTTTCTTTGGGGGTCTCATATACGGCAGTTTTCTAAACGCTCTTTTGTGGCGTCTACCCGAAGGGAGGGGGATGGGGGGTAGGTCCCACTGCCGTTCCTGTAATCATGTTCTAGCTTGGTATGATTTAATTCCGATTATTAGCTTTGTGTTACTTCGTGCTAAATGTCGCTATTGTCATGGGACAATTCATATCAGATATCCCTTGGTTGAATTGGCTACTGGCCTTATGGTTGGTTTGTTCTTTGCTACTCAAACACCAATAGCTAACATCGAAACGGTTTTAAGCGTATTTGGTATATTAATTTTTGTGAGCTTATTTTTCTTTGACTTATTTTATTTTATCTTACCGGACGTTATTATTTTTCCAGCAATTATAATATATGGCCTCTATGATTTCCTCATGACTCCACATTTTCTGACTTTTGTATTAACCGCATTACTTCTGAGTGCTTTTTTTGCTATACTTTATCTAGCATCACGAGGTAAAAAGCTCGGCCTTGGAGACGTTAAAATAGCTATACTTATAGGACTGGTGCTTGGTTATCCTCTTGGGGCACTAAGCATCATTTTTGGAGTCTGGTTAGCCACCTTTGTGGCACTAGTCCTCCTGTTACTTAAAAAGGTTGGCATGAAAGACGCTATTCCGTTGGGCTCGTTTCTAGCATTTTCAACACTGCTATGTCTCATCTTTCAAAATGAAATACTCTCTATCACTAAACTCTTTATTTAAAAAGAACAGGCAATCTGGTTTTAGTCTTGTTGAAATGGCCGTTGTTGCCAGCATCATTGGTATTTTGAGTACCGCTTTAATTACAAGTTTTTCAAGAACCCGCATCGACATGGAGCAGAGTTCTAGTCTTGTTGTTGCCACCATAAGAGACGCCCAGACACGGGCCATTGCAAGTAGAGTTTATGCTGGATACAATCCCTGTGGTTATGGAATTCACTATGTCAGTCCAACCCAAATAGCAATCTATGTTGGTCCAAATGCTGGAACCACAAACTGTGCTGGTATCAATAAAAATTATGACGAGGCTGAAGACACCCTTTTGAATTACATTACGCTCGCGGACACTCGAGTTGAGATTAAAAGTGCTTTTGAAGATATATTTTTCTTACCACCAGATCCCAAAACATACTTAAACAATGACGCTTCTCTCAATCAAGCGCCTCTGACAATCCAGGTGGGCGTCCCAGGCGAAGCTTGTTCCTCAGATTGTCGAACAATATCTGTTTATTCTTCTGGGAAAATCGAAGTTCAATAATGTTTAGAAAAAATAACAACGAAAAAGGTTTTACACTAGTAGAGACTCTGGTCTCTTTGGTTATTTTAAGTGTCGCTTTAATTCCAATCCTAAATCTCTCGAGTGGAGTAACCAAAACAAGCGCTATTGTTCGTGACAATCTTATTGCGGCTGGCCTAGCCCAAGAGGGAGTAGAGGTCGTTCGAGCAATCCGAGATACTAACTGGTTCAATACTCGTGAGTTTGACTCAGGTCTTGACGCTGGTGCTTATCAAGTTCAGTGGGATTCTACCTCTCTACTTTCATTGGGTGGTAATCCTGTCTTAAATTTAAATAACGGAATTTATACTTACTCCGGTGGTACGCCTACTAAATTCAGACGCACTATCACGCTTACTAAAATTAATGCTGGAGAATTGAAGGTGGTCAGCACTGTTGCTTGGTCGACCCAATCAAGTGCCTCAAAATCACTAGGCGCTGAAAGTCATTTATTTAATTGGAAATAATATGAAGATAATTAATTCTCAAAAAGGTTTTACCCCGCCGTTGAAGAACTGCATTGTTAATATGCTCAACAGATTTGGTTTTTTTAGAAAGCACAGCTCTTCAACGGCGGGGTTTACTATAGTCGAAGTCTTAGTAACCACTTTTGTTTTTTCAGTTATCGCCACAGTAACCGCCGGATTGTTCATTCAAGTCCTGGCCGTTGAACGTCGAGCTTTTGCAGCTCAGAAAATTCAAGAGAACGGTCTCTTTATCAACGAGTTAATGTCTCGCGAAATTCGAGTTAGCCAAATCCAAGATCAAGAATCACCAAGTTGCTCGTTAACATCCCTGACTATTATTCATCCGGTAAATGGCGCCGTAACCTACAGTCTTGCTAATGGGGTCCTGCAAAGAACAGCTGACGGAGTCACGACCGATTTAAGTTCTTCATCTGTCGCATTTTCAAGATTAAATTTCTGCGTTATCGGTTCTGGCCCAGCTGATTTACAACAATCCCGAGTAACGATAGTCGCTTCTATTCAAAACAAAACTGGTAGAGAAATTCTAACAACTAACCTAGAGACAACAGTCTCTTCTAGAGATGTTGATACTGAAATTTAATCCCGTTAGAAGTTAACCAAACATGAATAACATTTCAACCACTATGAAGCTTTCTAAACTTGCCACCATTTTGAGACGATGGATGTGCAGTAAAACTTCTAACGGGACAAGCTCCCAGTCAGGAGCTGTACTTATATTTACCATTCTAATAATGGGTAGTATGCTAGCCATAGCCCTAGCTCTAGTTGCAATATATGCACCTAAAATTAGAGTTGTAAATGACGCCGGAGCAGGCTCTGTAGGGGCTATCTACGCTGCTGACAGTGCCCTAGAGTGGTGTATCTATACCAATCGAGCCAATCCAGCCCTGCCTCAACCAGTCATGGCCAACGGTTCAACCTACACCTTGATACCAGAGGACTGCACAGTCTTGCCACTCAACAACCAAGCGGTTGGAACCTACAAAAACGTCAGTCGTTCTCTCCAAGTCGAAACACAACAATAAGCATGAATAAATCTGAAGCTAAGGAACGCATTCAAAAACTGCGTTCGCTTATTAGCCATCACCAGCACCTGTACCACACCCTCGATAAGTCGGAAATATCCGACTCTGCTTTTGATACACTAATGCACGAATTAGTCGCTCTGGAAAAAGAATTTCCAGACTTGGTTAAACCAAATTCACCCACGGAAAGAGTTGGGGGAGCACCGCTAAAGGAATTCCTAAAAGTCGAACACGTGTCTCGTATGAACTCTTTGAATGACACTTTTTCTTTTAAAGATGTTGAGAAATGGTTAGAAAGACTTTCTAATTTAGGCGTTAAAGACATCCCTGAATTTTATTGTGACTTAAAAATGGACGGTCTCGCCGTAGAGTTAAAATATACTGATGGAGAATTTGTTCAGGGATCTACAAGGGGAGATGGCCTCATTGGTGAAGACATTACTCAAAACTTAAAAACTGTTAAGTCGATTCCCTTAGAATTGAGGGGTGCAGATTCTGGTGAGATATATATTCGAGGTGAAGTTTTTCTAACAAAAAAAGAATTCGCTCGCATAAATAAAGAGCAAGCAGAAAAAGATGGCAAGATTTATGCCAACCCACGCAATACCGCCGCAGGCTCTCTGCGCCAACTCGACCCAAAAATTACGGCCAGTCGTAAATTAAACTTCTATGCTTACGACGTTATTGGAGACCTGAACAAGTTTAAATCCAAAAGCGATAAG
>JBBTYS010000131.1:0-9354 GCA_038078535.1 Patescibacteria group bacterium
AAATTAACGTTCCGAGAGAAACTGCAACTAGTGCTCAAGAGATACTTCCTGTGGAAAAATTTAGAGATTTAAGAAATAAAATAAGTGTCGCCCGAAACACCCAACAAGAAAGATTTAAAAAATTGGGGATATTTACTAATGCTGAGATTACTTATAAAAACGTAGACAAGCTTTGCTTACTCACCGATGATGCTGAAAAATTGCTTGAACAAGCGGTGACAACAAAGGGTCTATCCCTGAGGTCTTATCATAAGATTAAGAAATTAAGTAGCACTATTGCGGCCCTTGATGGGTCTGAGAAAGTTGGGCAACAGCACGTAGCTGAAGCCATTAGTTTAAAGATAAACGATAAACTCTTGTCTGAGATGGGCAACTAACGCTTAGTTAGAGGGTTGCGAGCACCATGAACTTCAAAGTGTAGGTGGCATCCAGTTGAATGACCGGTGGTACCCATTAGTCCTATCTTATCTCCCTTAGCAACATTTGCTCCGGCCGAAACAAATAATTTACTCAAGTGGGCATATAAGGTCTCGGTTCCATTAGGATGGGTAAGCTTTATGTGACTTCCAAAGCCTCCATTCCAACCAGAGATCATGGCGATATCTACAACACCATCAGCGGAAGAATAAATTGGTGTTCCACAAGCATTGGCTACATCTACGCCATTTCTGCCATGTAGGGAACCCCAATTATAACCAGCAGTCGGAGTTTTAAAGTAATCACCAAGATCTGGTAGATAAGCAAATCGTTTAGATACTGCGGAGGCCCCAGCCGTAGTCTTGGTCGCTGTCGAGTCCATAACCCCATCTGGAATTACAATTTCTGAACCTAATTCCAGTGCAGATTCACTAGCAAGTTCGTTAAAAGTTAGTATTTTATTAACTTCCCCAGTGTACTTCTTGGCGATGGAGGACAGTGTGTCACCTTTTTTAACTTTATGTATAACTCCAGAAATTGGTGGTATTCTAATGATTTGGCCAGGCTTGATACTGTCAGGACTTGCAAGACTATTGGCCCAAAGAACGCTACTAGTGCTTACCCCAAAGTCTGAAGCAATGAAAGAGAGATTATCACCAGGCTGGACAGTGTATTCTGTAATTTTATTTGGTTTTAAATCATCTAGATAATCAGTTGATATGGTATCTATAGCTTGGACAGAGTTACTTAAAATCGTGTAGCTCTTGTAAGTGTCTTCTTCGCTACCGCCTTGTCCTTTTTCGGCAAGAGAGACGTTGGCCATTAATGACTTAATGTCCATTGCTCGGGATTCATCAACCAAAGATATTGTGGAAGCTGAGGTCTCTTCTGTATATTGTCTGACAACGTTACCAATGATACCGGACTCATTTAAATAAGGTCCCTTAATTATGACCACAAGTATTACAAAAGTTATCGTTAGTGCGATTTGGGCATTATGACTCAGAGAGACATTTTCTAAACCCGAAGAAAGGGCCTGTCTAGCTTCTTGAACTTTTCTGGACGTGTTTTTTAGGGGAGTACTAATAGATTAGTAGTTAACTGGTAATGGCTTTTTGGCCTAAGAACGCAAAAATTCTCTCTCGAGAATGTACATAGATACTATCATGAAAACATCATGTAGGTCAATCGACATTGTGAACATGGCAAGTCATAATATATTCATCTTCATGTCTAAAAAAGGAACAAGTGAGTTGGGGTTCTTTGCTGAACATTACGCTTCTGAATATTTAAAGTCTAAAAGCTATAATGTGTTGGGTCACAATTACCGTAAACCTTGGGGTGAAATCGATATCATTGTTGAAAAAGAAGGGGTAGTTATTTTTGTTGAGGTCAAAGCCAGCAAGAAGGATGTCGTTGGCTTTGAGCCTGAGCTTCGGGTTAACCAAGACAAGAAATATCGTATGGCTAGAATTGCTAGAACTTATCTTTCTGATAATAACTACCCCAATGAACAACCTTGGCAACTAGATGTTATAGCTGTGGCGTTTGAAAAAGAAAGGGGAGTGGCAAAAATCAGGCATTACAAGAATATAGACTGAAGGTTTATTAAGTAACATAAAGACCCCCAAAACGGCTCATTTTCAGGGCCATTTTAGGGGTCTTTACAAATTATCCAAAAGGTGCTATAATAGAGGTATAGTTAAGTCGGTAAGTAGCTTAACAACCAGCTCTAGATTTTCAAGGTTTTTCAGTAAGTTTCTGTCTCGCGCGCGTTGTGCGGCGGGATTCGCCTGTTTCGTTAATTCAGAGGAGATGTCACATGCGTAGACTGCTCGTTCTCGTTGTTCTTCTCGCTAGCGTTGGTCTTACGGCCTGCGCCAGCTCTGGTGGTCGCAGGGCCCAGACGGCCCCGCAAGCACCCGTCGTTCAACGGCCGGTCGTCCTCCAGACACCGGACTGCTTCGATCCAATGTTTCTCGCCGAGCACGCTAACGGCGTCACGGAGGCGTTCAGCAATGAATGCTCAGCCCCTATCCACGGGGTTGTCGAGAGCAGAGGGTTTTTCAAGGGAATGCCGATGGACGGCAGGGGACAGCTCTTTTGCCAGTTCACCCTTCGCGCCGGAGGCAAGAAGATGGGTCCCGCTCTGTGGGCCCAGTCGCTCGTCAGTCAGGGCGATACATCGACTAGCCAGTTGGTTATTCATGGAGACTACATCGCCACGGTGACCAACTCTGACAAGACTTTCGCCCTCGCACAGCGGGCGACCGTCCACCTCGACACTCGTTCGCAGGGTGTCGTGAAGTTCGTTTGCGGAGGTAGCCGATAATGGCTAAATTACCTCCGCCCCCACCCGCTCCTCGCGCTCGTCGTGGTGCAGCAGCCGCTGGTGCTCGAGCTCCACACGGAGCCGGCGCTACGGCAGCTGTCGTCATTCCGGCGCCGCGGGCAATCCCGCCAGCGCCTGCCGGTCGTCGTCGTGCACCAGCAGCAAGGGGGGTCGCTGTTCCCGCAGCTGGTGCTCCTGCACCGGCAGCACGAGTGGCTCGTCCCCGTCGTGTGCCAGTGGTGGCCGCGGCTCCTGCCGCAGCGCTTCCGGCACCGGCGCCCACTGTGGTGCCGGTGGTCCCCGCCGGCTCCAATCGCTGGGTCGGTCTGGCCATCGTCGTTTTGGCCGGAGTGTTGCTGTGGTGGCTCTGGCCGGGTTCAACACCGGAGCCGTCAGTTGATCAGCCGGCAGTTTCTGTGCCGGCGTCAACATCGGATGGGCAGGCGGTGGTTGCGCAAGCGCCTGTGCGCCGAGTGGTCCAGCCCCAGCCGGAAGTTCCGGTGAAGGCGCTCTCGGAGATGTCCCGCTCCGAGTGCACAGACTACTGGCTCCTCGTCAAGCACGAGATTGCCGATGGCCACTGGGACGATGAAAAAGGGTGCATCCCGTAGATGCGCCCAACCTAGGTCACGGCAAGTCCGCCGTGACCTAGGCATCCCGTTTCTGACGACCCAAAGGGTCCCGTTGGAGGCGGGACTTTTTAATACAAAAATTCAATTGAAACATGGTCGCAAAAAAGATATGATAGCGCATATGACTAGGTAGTGAAAATCCGACAGGATTGTATCAACTGCCGTATATTGGAACCATAGCGATTAGAGCTTTTAATATAAAATATCTTGACACTCTCCATTGCCAGATACAATCTGAGGCAGATGTCGGATTTCTACTACCTAGATGAACTACGTTTCTCACAGCCCAGAAGATACTCAACTCTTTGCCAGAGAAGAAGCTTGGCGTCTAACTCGAGAATTAGAAGGTGAGCCAATTGTGATCGTCCTTGAAGGTGAGCTAGGAGCAGGCAAGACCACCTTTGCTCAAGCCTTTGCCGAGGCGCTTGGAGTCAGGGACCATATTAAGAGTCCAACTTTTGTGGTTATGAAAAATTATCATATTGATGGCACGCCAGGCTATAAAGAGTTTTACCATTTAGACTGCTATCGTTTAAACGAAGCTAGCGATTTAATTAAACTTGGTGGGGAAGAGATTATGTATGAACCGGGGAATATAGTCCTCATTGAATGGGCTGAAAGGGTGAGTGCGATTCTGCCCGAAAAACATTTAGTAGTTCACATAGATCATATAGCGGAACACAAACGAAACATCAATACACACCTCACCCCATGAAAAAGATTGTTCTAATAGATTCTAACGCGTTGGTGCATAGAGCTTTTCATGCACTACCACCATCATTAAATACGGCGACTGGCATTCCTACGAATGCCATATTTGGTTTTATGTCAGTAATGGTAAAAATGATTAAAGACTTAAAGCCAGATTATGTTGTGGCAACCTTTGATTTGGCTGGTCCAACATTTAGGCACGAAGAGTTTGCTGAGTATAAGAGTCACAGAGTCAAAGCGCCTGACGAATTATATTTACAGATTCCTTACATCAAAGAAATACTAACCAAGTTTGGGATTCCAATATTTGAAAAAGAAGGCTTTGAAGCTGACGATTTAATTGGGGCTTTGGCGGAACAAGCCAAAACAATCAAAGATTTACAAGTGATTATCATGACGGGGGATTTAGACACCTTGCAGTTAGTTGAAGATGATAAGGTGGTGGTCTTTACTTTAAGAAAGGGTGTGACTGACACTTTTACATACAATCAAAAAGAAGTTGTGGCTCGTTATGGCCTTCAACCATCTCAAGTCATTGATTTCAAGGGCCTTAAGGGTGACCAATCAGATAATATTCCGGGTGTGCCAGGGATTGGCGAAAAAACAGCTTCTCTATTAATTCAAGAATTTGGGAGTATCGAAAAACTTTATGAGTTTATTGAAAACAATGATAAGTATCCTAAATTATTAAGTCCTAAATTAGTAGAACGCTTAGTGGCCAACAAAGATCAAGCATTTTTCTCAAAGCGCTTAGCGACAATTATTCGAGACGTAGATATTAGTTTTGATTTAGATAAAGCTGACTGGCGCAAACATACTGATAAGGCTGGCCTTGAAAAGATGCTCAAGGATTTAGGACTCTACAGCATCGTCAAAAGATTGCAGGAAATGGATTCTGTTGAAGCGCCAAAGCCAGCGACATTGTTTGATTCTCCGAAAGCCTCAGGTGCTTCGATATCGGATGGTTCTTTAATAATTTTAGCAGAGGATGTAAACAAGGCTCTTGATGGCTTGAATGGCAAAGACCTAATTATAATTGATATTCAAAACGGAGTACTTATGTTGAGTGATAATAACAAAAGCACATTTGGTTTCTCCGAAACACTTTTAAAAGATAAACAAATAAAATCCAAGCTAAAGGATTTATTGGAAGATTCTAAGATTGGTAAGGTTGGGCATGATGTTAAAAAATTATCACGCTGGGCGCTCGAGCGGGGGATAATGCCTGTGGGGTTCGCCTTTGATACTAGACTTGCTGGCTATATATTAAATTCTGAAGTTAAGGACTACCTACTTGAAAGGTTATTTTTTGTTGAATTCCAAAAGGATGTTGATCCTGAATCACTTAACAGACTTGAAGCAATTTCTCAGTTGAGGGAACGTTACGAACCCAAGCTCAAGGAGTTCGGACTAAGTAACGTCATGGATAATATTGAAGTACCTCTGAGTCCAATTTTAGCACGAATGGAAAAGGCTGGAATTAAAGTTAAAGTCGATGTCCTTGAGAAACTAGAGAAAACTGTAACTAAAGAACTCACGACACTCGAGAAGAAGATTTCTGAAATGGCCGGCGGAGAATTTAATATCAATTCACCCAAACAATTATCGATAGTACTTTTTGAAAAACTTGGCCTTAAGGGCAAGGTGCGTAAAACAGGCAAGGGGGCGCTTTCAACCGCAGTTAGTGAGTTAGAAAAACTTGCTGAGGAGCACCCAATCATTGAACTGATTATTAAATATCGAGAGCTTCAAAAATTGAAGACAACATATATTGAACCATTTCCGTCTTTGATTGATTCGACTGGAAGAATACACACAACCTATGATCAAACTGGCGCAGCGACGGGCCGTCTTTCAAGCCTTGATCCTAATTTGCAGAATATACCTGTTAAGACTGAATTAGGCCGTGAATTTAGAAAAGCTTTTGTTGCTGGCAAAGACAAGGTTCTTCTGTCGTGTGATTATTCTCAGCTTGAACTTCGTATTGCGGCCCATCTTTCAAGTGATAAAGCCATGACTGATGCGTTCAAGAGAGGAGAGGACATTCACACTCGAACGGCAGCTCAAGTCTTTGGGGTTGAGACTAAGGACGTAACTAAAAATATGCGCAACCAAGCTAAGACTTTAAACTTCGGAGTGCTCTACGGTATGGGCGTGCTGGGATTCCAAAGAGCTTCTGGCACTAATCGTGATGAGGCGAGACAGTTTTTGGATAGTTATAAAAAAGAATTCTACGGCCTTGCGGTCTATATGGAGGGTCTCAAAGAACAAGGTCATCGTGATGGTTATGTTTCGACTTTGTTTGGTCGGCGCAGATTATTGCCTGATATAAATTCAACAATGCCGATGCTTCGGGCAGGGGCTGAGAGAATTGCGATTAATATGCCAATTCAGGGCACTGCGGCTGACTTGATCAAGATTGCCATGATTAATGTCCAGAAGCTTATTGATGAAAAATATTCTGACAGCGCTCAAATGCTACTTCAGGTTCACGACGAATTGCTTTTTGAAGTGAAGAGCGATATTGTCGAAAAAATCTCTAAAGAAATTAAACACCTTATGGAATCTGCTCATGCTTTTGATATTCCGATTATTGTCGACACAAAATTTGGAAATAACTGGTGGGAGATGGATGAAATAAAATAATCACATGATTAATTACTCAGACTTTGAAAAAGTTGATATAAGGGTGGGCGAGGTTGTAGATGTAGAGGATTTTCCAGAAGCAAGAAAGCCTGCCTATAAAATTACTATAGATTTTGGTTTAGAAATTGGTATAAAGAAATCTTCTGCGCAAATTACGAAGCACTATTCAAAAGAAGAATTGGTTGGGAAGTTGGTCATAGGTGTAGTCAATTTTCCCTCTAAGCAAATTGGGCCTTTCATATCGGAAACTCTTACTTTGGGTTTAGCTGACGAGAACGGAGACGTAGTTTTACTAAGCCCAACAAAAAAAGTCCCCAAGGGCGGAAAAATGTTTTAAATCAAACTAATGCCGGAATTACCAGAAGTTGAGACAACTGTAAGGGGGTTACGAAAGAAGCTTTTGGGGCTTCGTTTTCGTGATGTCTGGAGTGATAGAGAGAAGGCGGTGCGACAAGCTGGTGGCGTGACCTTGTTTAACAAAGCCATAAAAGGCAAGAAGGTTTTGAAAGTTTGGCGCAGAGCTAAATTTATTGTTATTGATATTGAAGGACCAAAGAGTATTTTTATACATCAAAAAATATCGGGACATTTAATGTATGGCAGGTACAAACTTATTGGTGGTGTTTGGAAAAGCACTGGCAATAATGCATTAAAAACTGACCCTAAAAATCAGCATATTCGAGTCGTGTTTAATTTGAGCAATGGCTATCAAATGGCGCTGTCTGATGTGCGTCGCTTTGGGAAGGTGATGTTGGTTGACGATAAGGCCGTCGATAACCTAAAAGAAATTAGCTTACTCGGTCCTGAACCCCTCGATATTTCTTACGAGGAATTTAAAAAATTGTTTGATAAAAAGAGAGGTAGAATTAAACAAGTCATCATGGATCCTTATTTTATTGTTGGGATTGGCAATATTTATGCTGATGAAATTTTGTGGCAGGTTGGTTTGCACCCCACATCACGTGTTGAAAATTTAGATGCTAAATATATTAAAAAAATTTATATAGCGATGCAAGAGATTTTAAAGTTATCTATTAAATTAAAAGGTTCGAGCATGGATGACTACCGGACGCCAACAGGCGAGAAGGGGAGTTATCAAAATATCCACAAGGCCTATCATCGGACAGGCGAGAAATGTCTCAAAAAGGACGGTGGAATCATGGAGCGCTTAGTGCTTGGGGGTCGGTCAGGCCATTTCTGTCCTGTCCATCAAGTGGTAAAATAACCAAGCAATGTATTTCAACAAATATAAGAAAATAATTCTTACGGTCGGGGCCATCATAATCGTTGGTGGTGGCGTTTGGATTTTAACTTCTGGCCATAGTTTTACCATCGGGGCATCAAGCCAGCAGATTGAAACTAAAAAAGAAGGTTCAATTACGGGCACAGTTTGTGATACCGCTAATCGTCGGCCAGTAGCAGTCATGATGGCTTCTGATCCAGAGGCCCGACCCCTTTCAGGTATTGGTGAAGCTGACTTGGTTGTTGAGATGCCTGTTACACCAAATGGCGTGACACGTTTCATGGCTGTGTTCCAATGCCAGACTCCTAAAGAAATTGGCTCAGTCCGTTCAGCGCGAGAAGACTTTATTCCTTTGGCTGGTGGCTTTAATACAATCTATGCCCATTGGGGTGGTGAACATGGTGCCCTCGACCATTTAAGCCAACATGTCGTCGATAATGTTAACGCTCTTGTTTACGAGGGAACAACATTTTTACGCAAGGCTGGAGTAAAGCCACCTCACAATGGATTTTCAACTTTGGATTTACTGTTTTCCCGAGCCGAAAACTTGGGCTATAGTTTAGTCGAAAACTTTATTGGCTATCCTCACAGTGACAAAGTGCCAGCAAAAAATATTTCCAATATTGCTACTATGATTAATTTAAATTACCCATATCCTAATAATGTTTCGTGGGCCTACAACCAAGCTCAAAATTTATATACTCGTAATAGAACTGGTGCGCCTGAAATTGATAGAAATACTGGCAAGCAAGTTACTGCCAGTGTGGTTGTGGTGATGCATACAACTTCACGTATTTTGTATCAAGGAGATCAATATATTGAAGTTAAGACAACAGGTGAGGGCGTAGCTGATATCTATCAGGGTGGGGTTAAGATATCTGGAACATGGAAGAAAGACCCTGCGCGCATGAACAGTAAATTGTATTTCTATAATCTAAACGGTGAAGAAATTAAATTTATGCCCGGCCAAATCTGGATTCAAATTTCTAGTCCACTTCCATGATCATATTTCTCAATGGCGAAGATGCTTATAGATTAAATCAAGAAAGAGAATCTATCATTCGTAGCTACCAAGCCAAACATGGTAGTGGTTTTAATTTCTTTAGAATTGACGGAGCGTCTCATGATGCTTTTTCTTCTGTCGAGGAGTCAGTAAAGAGTAGCTCACTTTTTAGTGAGGTTAAATTGGTCTTGGTAAATAATATTTTTTCTAGCACCAAAACCGCCGAAGCAATAAAAGATTTAATAAATAGTTTAATATATAAGAATAAATAGCTTTTAGTCATATGGTAGAGTTTGAAGTTAGAAATTCCTTCCACGCGGTTAGTGTAGGTGGTAGGGACTTCTCCTAATTTAAATCCTTTAAAATAGGC
>JBBTYS010000132.1:0-6683 GCA_038078535.1 Patescibacteria group bacterium
ATCCTATAAATTTAATCATACCCAGTAAGACTACTTCGAATTATGCTCCAGACGATTAGTGTAAGTTATTGTCATTCGAGTCGTAGTACTTATTTTCATTAGAACTCAGTAGGCCTAGAGAGCATTGCCCCAATCTTTCGAAGTAGCTCTACTGGGCATATATAAATAGTAGCATATTTTATTTACAATAATTAATAATTTGTGGTAATATTACTTCATTAAAGTTTAAATCAATAAAATTCATGCCAAGACAAAAACGACACGGAGCTTTGGGAAGCAAGCTAACCAGAAAGACTAGCTCAAAGAAAACAGCAAAGCGCCGAGCCATCAAAGCAGCAATGCTCGCGGGCAGAAAAGCAAAGAAGAAAAGATAAAAATTCTTGTTTGACAATACCACCGAAAGGTGGTATTGTGTTTTTAATTGTTTTGGAGGAGTTCATGGCCGAGTCAAAACGTAGGTCCAGACGTGAAGTGCCACAGCACATTCGCATTGAAGATGCTTATGACCTTGTGTCGAGGATGCCCAGAAATCCGCTGGCAGTTCGAATCGGAAAGCCTGTGCATCTGGCATGCCCCACAGCACACCCAGAACGGGTCTTTGACGGCAAGCCTCGGCGCTGGTGCTCGGGTTGCGATTCGCCTGAAGGTTGCGTAGTGTGTACCCTTGATTAGGACGGTGTCGCAGTGACCACCGACCCGAAAGTCATACGGTCTCTTGCTCGAGAGTTATTGAGTCGAGACACTCGAAACCGTATCGAGATGCACTTAACAACTGGCGCAACTGATTTGGCAGTCTGGCGAATCATTGGCAATGTTGATGCCCTGTTCTATATGGGTCGGATAGGCACTTCTGAAATAGAAAGAGCCTACAAGAGACTCGGGGTTGAATCAAAACGATTTAATACGGACCAATTATAGTCATGCTTGCGACCGGAAACGGTCGCTTTAAATTTTGTCTATTTACGCGGTGTATTTAAAGGAGTATTTTTAATAGTATATGAACGAACACGAACATCCATTAAGCTGGCAAGCGCTGGGCAGAATCGTTACTGTTGCTCTAGCTGTCTATATTGCTTGGCAGGCGATTAATGTCTTGGTGATGATTCTCATTGCTTTAATATTCGCGACAGCCATTTACCCAATTGTTAGATCGTTCCATCGCCACATGTCTATCATTGCTTCGGCGACGGTGGTACTCATTATATTTTTGATTCCCGCCACCCTATTTGGGTATTTTATTTTGCCCAACCTTGTAAAAGAAACCCCTGACCTTTTAAAAACTTTTTACGGAATTATTAGTCAAATTAGTTTTCTTCCAGAAACAATAAAGAACTTTGATGTGTCTCAATACTTTTCTGAGAACACATCATCTTTATTTAACTACACAAAGCTCGCTCTTTCTGGACTCCTTGAAACAGTGACTATATTTTTCATGACGTTTTATTTTGTGATTGACCACGAAAGGCTCTTGGGAATATTTCTAGACCTTTTTCCTAAAAATGAAAGAAAAAAGATAAGTGGCATGCTCGATGAAGTTGCTCAGGTAAATGGTAAGTATATTCGAGGCAACTTAGTCATATCGATTATCTGCACGGTATTTATTTTTGTAGGACTCCTGCTGTTACATGTTCCTTATGCTCTACCACTGGCCATCTTTGCTGGAGTCCTAGACCTGTTACCTTTGGTGGGGTCTTTTCTTGGTGCTGTCCCAGCTATTATTTTTGCCTTTGCGATTTCGCCGAGCACTGGCATCTTTGTGATTGCCTTGAATCTTTTTTATCAGCAATTAGAAAATGCTGTAATTTCTCCGGCAATTTATAACAAGGCTTTAAATATTTCTTCAGCTTTAAGTTTCTTGGCAGTCGTGGTGGGCGGGGGACTATTTGGGGTTCTTGGTGCTTTTCTGGCTTTGCCCCTAGCGGCTAGTATTCCAGTGATGTTGCGCTATTTACATGATTATTCAGAGCGAAATGCCTAGTTGATTGGCATACTTGCAATTTAAGTGAAAGTATGCTATAATGTGTAGACAAGGTTAATTTAACAATTTGGCCCTGGAGGGCATATGACACAAGCACAGGCAACGATGTTTTCGTTGGCCGCAATGGGATTTCTGGTCGTAGTGATGATTTACGGCCTCTGCTGGATGGTCGGTGGCCAAGCGACGGCTGATCGGTTTGCGAGATGGGCTAACAGAATGTCCCAAGAAGCAATCGTCGGTCTCGGTCGCGCGTTCGCCCGACTCGTCAGTGCCTTTCCCTTCGCCGCAGGAATCATCTTGATCATTCTCTTGATCATGTTCCTTGGCAAATAGTCCGCTCCGCTCGTACCACCAACATGGTCCGTGCCAGCGGACTTTGTTGTTTTTATGATTGATTTACGGTTGTATTTCTGCTGTTACAATAAATCTTTTTAATGAAGTTCCAATTGGGTAAGATGTCTGAATTGTTAAAATCTTTTTTTGGTTGCCATGTTGGTCCAGGACACTAAAATCATCTGCGCTGGCGACTTTAGTTTCAGTGACAATGTAGGTAAATGAATTACCCTTATTGTCGGAGGCAATTATTTTATCGCCGATATTAATGTGAGGGAGCAGCGCGAATACTGTTTTGTAACTACCGCTTTTCCAAAGATGGTCTGATGAGTGTCCAAAGAGATAAGTATTGCCATAGTCGCCAATTGAAGCTGTTCCTGGATAGTGTCCAACCCCTTGAGTTAAGGCTTTTTGAAAATCAGATTCTTTCTTGTTTACGACCTCTATGATGGGTGCTTTTATGCCGAGGCTCTGGATGACTAATATGTTGGGCTCCATCTTTTTACTTCCTTCTTCTTTTGCGCTTAAGACTGGGGTCGGTTTGGAAATTATATATTTAGTCTGTTTAAACCAATATGGACTGGTCATCACGATGACCAGTCCAAGAGGAAACCCAATAATAATTAGGATTTTCTTAATGATGATCTAGAGGCTCTTGTTCCAACTGCTAGTCCTGCTAGGGCAACAACAGTCAAAACTAATGGAGTGACTCCTGTTACTGGCAAGGTTGGTGGTGTCGGAGTTGGTGTGGGGGTAGGTACTGGAGTTACTATTGGCGTTGGCGTAGCCAATGTTATTGGTCCCACTAATACGGTCGTTGCGACAGTTTGGGTAGGAAAATTGATGCCTTCAACCAGTATGTTATCAGCTATAACTGTGTTTGCAGGGAAATTACCACTAACTACTGTGTTGAGTGAGATGGTATAAGTTGCGCCTGGGTCAATAGATGGCACTCTCCAGGTAAGCATCATTCGAGAATTTGCGGTAGAACTGATGTCGGGTGATAAAACCGAAGATACAAAGGTTTCGTTTGCATCTAATGTGTCTCGGATGTAGACCTCATTTGCTACTTGGTCACCTGTGTTCGTGACTACAATTTGGTAATGAATAGTGCCAGCACTATTAGAGGTTGGTGTACTCTGAATTGAAACTATCGGTGCTGCGAGGACTGTCATTGGAAGGAATATAAGTCCAGCCAAGGATATAGTCGAAGTGGCAATATTTTTTAGACTTAGAATATTCATAGTGAATAATATATTCAATTTTTTCAAAAACACTTAATGTATTTTGGAAATTTAATGAAGATAGGATTTTAATAACAAATTAGTATACTAATCGACCTTTGATTTACAATAATAAGCCGTGTGGTTTATTGCCCTATTACAATATAAGCTCTTCATCTTTTCATCATGAAGGGCTTATAAACTTTAAAGATATGAATAATAATTCTATTGTTGCAGTGCTGGTCTTGGTGGTTATAGTTTTGGTTGGCTGGTTTTCTTTCAAGCAGGGTTACTTTACTGGCAATAAGGATAACGAACAAGATATAGAAATTAATTTGCCAGGTACAAGCACAACCCCTTAAGCCATTTACGCTAGTAACATAAAACGCCACTTAAGTGGCGTTTTATGTTACTAGGATTCTATTACCTTATTTGACCACAAGAATAGGGAACCATGTTATCAGGGCTATAGATAACAACAGCAAGGCTGGTATTGCTTTGAGCAATGTCTAGGAAGTTTGCGCTGAGGGTTGTGCTGGAACCACCATTTATTACAGGAGTTAGCGAGTAAATAACGCTTCCCATGTTTGAGCAGCTACCATTTACTAGATAAGCATGCTGGCTCAGAGTTGGATTATTAACAACGTTGAAGGAGATTACTGCTAAATCATTTTCATTTGCAGTTACAGCGACTACGCCATGCTGTTCAGAGTTTACCGCAACCATGTTAGCAAAAACGGGCGTACGAATAGGACGAGGACCTTCACCACCTTGGCCGGGAGTTGGCGTAGGAGTTGGTGTGGGCGTTGGAGTCTTGGTCGGGGTTGGAGCAGATGTTGCAGTTACCGCGATACTGGAGATTGGAGTTGGTGTCGAGTAGTCTATGTAGTCTGTTGGTGTCGGAGTTGGAGAGACTAATGCAACCATGTTACTTCCGGGCCATAACGCCCATACACCGAATCCAGCAACTATTAGTACCAAGGCGATAACAAATGTTTTCATAAATTTTTACATAATTAATTTATTATTTGTTTGTTTCTTGTTTTCGACCCTTGTAATTAAATACAAGCAAGACCTACAGCCTTAATTAGATAGTATCAGAGTGATTATTTAGTGAATTTATCTAGCCTACTATTTAAGAGTTCTCCAGTTCTATGAAGAGGAAACGTAATAACAATCGTGGTGCCTTTGCCAACAGCACTATTCAAGTATATAGATCCATCATGAAGCTCGACTATCCTTTTTACTATAGTTAAGCCAAGGCCAGAACTATCTCTTTCAAGTTGGATTCTTCCTTCTCCGGCTTTGTAAAATGGATTAAAAACTGAAGAGAAATCTTTTTTCTCAATACCAATGCCAGTATCTTTGACTTTAAATTCAATAGTGCTTCTTCTTGCGACAACAGAGATTGAGACTTGTCCGCCGTCAAGAGTATATTTGATAGCATTTTTTATAAGATTAAGGGCCATTTCCTCAATCGCCACCTTGTTGGCCATTATGATTCCTGCGTCTGTTTCAAGTAGTCTAAGATTAACAGTTTTATTCTTTATCAAACTTTTTGATTTCTCAGTTACCTCTATGATTATTTTTGATAGTTCAACTTCTTCTCGTGGGAGCTCTTTAAAGCGATTGTCATAAAACGACAGAGCTAAAAGGTTGTCTATAATTTTTGACATTCTCTCGACTTCCTCGAGATTACTCTTAAGAGCTTCTTGAGCTTCTTGCACACTTATTAAATTTCCATCAATAAGAACAATTTCTGCGTTAGTTCGCATAATTGCTAGTGGAGTTCTAAGTTCGTGTGAGGCATCTGAGATAAAACGTTTTTGGGCACGTACTATATTCCTAATTGGCAAAAGAGTTCGGGAGCCTATCAGAGAACTTACAGAAAGGATTATTGAAACAATAATTAGATAGATAAGTCCACTTTGCTTACCAAGCTCATCTTCTAGTTGTTGGGAAAGCTCATTTTGAGTTTGAAGGTCTGCAATACCTGGCATAACCCTAACTACAGTACTAGACCAAATTCCAAAAAGAGTAATATTGGCAACGACAAAAACAATAACTATCGTAATAGTATAGAAAGCCGTGAGTTTTATATGTGCCCAATCAAAAGGATCACTTTTTAATCCTGTAACCCACCCCGCGAATCGTTTCCAGTATTTTTTCATTATCAGAATCACCTATTTTCTTCCTTAAATTTTTTATGTGTGCATCTACTACATTGCTAAACGAGTCAAAGGCGAAGTCCCAAAGGTGATCTGTTATTTGTTCTCGAGTGAGCACTCTGTCTGGATTGCGCATTAGATATTCAAGAAGATTAAACTCTTTGAGTGTGAGATTAACCTCTTGGCCCTTCTTGGTAACTTTTCTAGTCACAGAATCTAAGTGTAGATCTTGGACGTTAAGCTCATTTGGTAGTAACTGTTCAGGCCTGCGAAGTAGCGCCTTCATCCTAGCCAGTAATTCTTCAAAAGAGAAGGGCTTTACTATGTAGTCATCCGCTCCCACATTTAGAGCTATAATCTTGTCGTCGGTTGCATCACGAGCTGTTAATACTAGGATAGGAGTTGTAATTTTTAAACTACGAACACTCTCACATATCTCAAATCCATTTTTTGATGGGAGCATGAGGTCTAGTATGACAAGGTCATAATCCTTGTGACTGAGGATGATCCTTCTCTCACCAGCCAAACCATCCGTAAGGTAATCGACAGCATAACCTTCTTTTTCAAGCCCTTTCTTTAGGGCTTGGGCTAATTTCTCCTCATCTTCTACGATTAGTATTCGCATACTATATGGGTTATTAGTTACTTAATAGCATTGTTTTATTAAAAAATGAATACTTCATGAAGATTGGTGGATTGCATAAATACTCAAATTTTTAGAGTCTTTTTAGCCCGTAGGTATAGCTAGTGGCGAGGATGCCAGTGATGCCATAGAAAATCCAAAGGCTGTGGAGTGGCCCAGATTGAAGCTCACCACCCAGTGCCAATGAGTGGAAGAAAATTAATATAAATCCGACCGTGCTAATGCTTAAGATATTGTTCCAATTTCTTGAAAAGAAATCACGCTTTTTAAAAGGTTTAAAGATGTCATAGGAGATTAGTAATATCCAGCCAATAACACCAAGTCTAATATATTTGGCG
>JBBTYS010000133.1:0-1387 GCA_038078535.1 Patescibacteria group bacterium
CTTCAGTATACTCTCCCATTACTTCACCGGCCGTCAGGGCACGATCAAATATCTTTACGTGGTCTATCATACCCTTAAAGGTACCGAAATTGTATTGGCTGTGACGACCAATCCAAAGCTGATTGCCAGTATTGGCAATAGAAGCGTTATTGGTTCCAGAAGCAACTTCTACTCCATTACGATATAATTTGTGAGTATTGGATGCATCGTCAAAAGTGTAGACAACATGATACCACTGACCAACATTGGCTGGAGTGTAGAAGTTTAAAGAAGCATCTTCAAGAACCACCCCACCAACTTGACCGGCAAGATAACCAGTTTCACGTATTCGGAAATCGTATTCCGTATTGTTCTTGTTCAATATGATACTGTTTGTGGGACCAGAATTATCTAAAGGATTAATCCATGCCTCTAATGTGATGTTCGTTGGAGGGTTAAAGTCATTAATTGCTACATATCCATTTAAGCCATTGAAGCTCAAAGCGCTTCCAAATTTACCCGGAACCCATGTCGGACCACTTATCAAAGCTCCCGTACGTCCATTGCCTGACAAGTCCGCAGTAATGGTTCCGGAGTTTTCGTTTAATGGCCAGGAGGCAATCAAGCTTGGGTCATAAGCGGAAGAAAACGAAATATAATCTACTAAGTAAAAAAGCCCGACAACCAACACAGCCGCCCAAATATGTGAATTTGAATTTTTCATAAAAATATTTACTATTTTATTAATTCTTAATTTTAATCATTTAAAATTAAAAAGCAAGTCGAACTTGTTGATTACCTGAATCTTATTCCTGGGTTTGTTGGTCTATATGTTTCTTGACCACCAATGCTGTAAAAAGTTAATGGTGATTTTTGATTGTTGTGTCCGGTGGTTATCCAACCAGCCGAACGAGGAGTGTTAGACACCCTAATTTCATCCATTTTTCCTTTATAATAATTGTTGAAAGAATCGTTTCCTATTTTATCAAAAACAGTAGGTGTTCCAGAAAAAGTGCCTAAGGTTGTTTGTGTGGTGCCTGCTTGAACTCCATCGACATAAAATTTAAACTGGTCTGCTGCCTTACTCCATGTCTGAGCAAGAAAGTGAGTAGTATTGTCATCAGTCACAAGTGATGTGTTTACAAAGTCTTGTGTACCTCCGGCGGCATATTGGCCTCTTATATAAATATTTCCAACCCCATCACTCCATGAAATATCGATCTCGTTACTACCATTGTTTCTAAAGGTCATAATAGTAGAGGGAGTAGCACTTCGCGGATCTATATTAACCCAAACCTCCATTGTACCCTCACTAGTACTCACATCCCCTCCCACCGCTGCTAGGTCTATATCATTCGAAGTTCCATTAAATGAGGCCGCACCATCAACCTGCAAAGAAGTGGCGCTG
>JBBTYS010000134.1:0-20234 GCA_038078535.1 Patescibacteria group bacterium
TACCTTGAATTTTCAGGTTGGTTGACTTTGCGTCATCCACTGTCTGCTTGGCGGCTTCTGTTGCTGCTAACGCGCTGACAATTTTAGTAGCAAACGACTTCAATGGTTTAAAAGCCAACTCTCTCGCATTGGTAGCATTGTCATAGGTTGTCTTTGCAACTTTGACTGCTTGCAATACTGCGGTTGCTGCAGTGAGTTGTGTAGCCAGTCCGGGAAGTTTTAGTGCAACTTTTGATGGATTGTAAGCTGCTCCGTAGCCTGTGCAAAAGCTAATGAGGTCTTCGAAGGTCGCTACATTTTTTGCATGACCTGTTTCGGTGGTTGATGCCATGTGTTTTTTGGGTTAATTGTTTAACATTCTATACAAACGAAAACTAATCACTTCAAATTATGGTGAAGGTTTAGTTACTTGATTTAAATGTTTATGAAAAAGGAAGGCCTGCGTAACCAAATTGATAAAAATTTTATTGCGTACATACGCAATAAATTTGCTAAGAGGGCTTAATAGTTCTATAGTTAGATACCTTCTTTTTGATAATCTTTAATCTCCTTTTCTGAATCATAACCATAGGCCTTCAATTCTGCACCTGTTAATTCAAAGTAGTGTTGCCAGAAAAACTTCACGTTGTCCATCTCCTTGCCTGCAAGCAAACCAGCTCCCGGAGATGCAGTAGCGCCATGAACGAATATTTTTACATCTCGCAAGTCAGGTATTTTGTTTGCATCCTTTAGCATCGATAATTTTTGAGTCACCTGCCCCTCACTGATTCTACCGAATGTGGTGAAATTGAAAGTCCCTTCTCTATTTTCGTTAATCATGTCACTGATCAAAATGATTGATGTTTCATACTGATAGTTTTCATCACCATTGGCTTCATTCAACAGTTTATCAGTAGAGTTTGTAAAACTTTTTTTGTTCTCCACTAATTTTACAGCTTCAGTAAGGGCATGAATTATGTCTGTGAAACTGCCGCAACTATTTCTTTCCATACGCTTGGTCAAAATAGCAGTGGCAATTTCATCTCTCACCTTTCCCATGATATAACGTTTCATTCTTGCCTTGGCACTGTCCGCTTGATGATTTGCCCCATCGGCCTTGCTTGTAAAGTCTATTTCGGCAAGGTCAAATGAATAAATTCTTTCCGCTTGCCCTTGACTACAGGCATCAATGAATTGAAGTGTCAACTTATCCTTTGGGCCAATATTTGGTAAAATCGTCTCCTGAATTGTCCTGATGTTGCGTTGCACAACATAGTATGGAATACTGATTGAATTGTCAAATAAGACAATATAACTTCTGCGCTTGGTTATGTTACACCCTGAAATAACCAGGAGAATGCTTAAGATAATGCTTGATAAAGTTTTCATGACTTTAATTGTTAAGAGTTGCAGATAAAGATTTACTATGTCCGTTCAATTGCTCTTTAGTGTCAACCAAAGTATTTTGTTGGTGTGATCCACCCAATATTTCCTTGTTATATCGAGTGATTGCTTCTTTTTCAAAACTCTCGTAATTTTCGCTGTAGTGACCTCTAAGATTTTCTTCCTTGATTCCATGTTTAATGTTGTAGTTCTGCTTGAAGATTTTAAACTCTTCGAGTAGAGCGATCGAGTTTTGTAACTCTCGTTTGAAGTGGTTTTCCCTTCGTTCATTGTTGGTTGCAATCTTGCTTTCCATAGCTGCTACGTTCTTTTCCCCTTTGGCAATACGAAGGGTGTTTTTGTACGGGCTCACATACAAGCTTCGTTCAGCAGAAAGATAGCCGGCAACAGGTGGCAAGATCATGCCTGCGAGCACCACGAAATAGGTAAAGAAATCATCACCATTTGCGCCCTCTAAGGCGAGGCCTCTTATTCGGCATAGGTAATAAATCAACGATTCATAGGCGAAGCACAGTGCAGACAATACGATAAAGTCAACCCAATTACGCGGCTTAGTTTCTGTCTGTTTGTACAATGGTTTATTGAGAGCAATAGCAAACCATTTCTTAAAGATGTAAATTCCAAACCCGGTCAATACAATCGCAACGAATAACTTGAGTGCAAGCCATGCCCAACCTTGTTGCAACATCACAGCACTTATTCCAAAGAAGTTCAGAGCAGTTTCAGCAATGATTCCCGCTGTTATCCAAGCCCCAAGTTTTCGGACTGTAGCTCTCACTTCATCGTACTCATCGGCTTCAACGAAATGGTGCGAATACCATTTATCCAAGAGTCGCCTTTGAGTTTTGACAGCCTCCTCGAGTCTTTTGTTTTCTTTTTTTAAGATTTCGGCCAGCGCAATTACATTTTGCATAAGCCAATTGATTATCTGGGCGGCAAATCCTTTAATACCATCAGGGCTAATAAAGAAGGCCTTGTACCAGAACATGAACCAAGCGTAGCGGGGCAAGATGAATTTTGTTAAAGTTTTCATGATTATTTAAGTTTAAATTGTTTAGAAAGATTTATTTGTAATTGTTAAGGTGTTCCCAGTTACGGTAATTATTGTTGTGCCTGTTGCAGGGACATTGTAAGTGACTCCATTAATGGTTATTGTCTTAGTTTTGTTTTTGGAACTGTTGTTTTCCGAATCTGTCCCTTTGAAGGTCGTAGCTTCTTCAATCCTATTAAAGGCATACTCTTCTTTCCTTTTGTGGCTAGCAACTACTGGCGTCTCCAGAATAGTTGCGTATGTATTTCGGTAATCGGGTGGAACATGCCCTATGCGCCAGTTTCCTGTTGTTTCAATGAATGAGTACTTCTTGCCATTATAATTGTAGTATCCATTGCAGTTACTACAGGAAATAGCTGCTGCCATATGACCAGGCAAGCTTACAAGTACTGCATCAAAGTCGAATGTTTTTAGGAGTGCCACCAATAATGCAGCCTTGTCTTCACAATCTCCCCCTTGCTCAATGATTGTTTCAATTGGAAACTTCGGATAATCATAGCCGTTGTTCCATGGATCAGCTTTATAGGGAATTGCTTGCTGAGCAAAGGCAATCAAATATTCCGCGAGAGTGATTCCTGTGTAGCCTAAATCTTTTGCGTCCTCGTCAAGTGCTTTCGCCAATTGTAGCAGATATGGATGGCTACTGTATTCAATAGCGTAATTGCTTTTTTCGAAATGCTTTGACAGACCTTTGTAAAAGTTGTAGTCACTGTAATTGAAAGTGAGCTGGTCGGTGAAAGTGTAACCGCCATAATCCCACTGTACCGTCCTTTCAATTTTGTTTTGTTGGTACTGTGCTTGAACGCCTAAAGCTAACAGGCACATGATTGTCAGCGAAACAATTTTCAGTTCGCTAACCGTTGGTAATAGAATTGATTTTTTCATTTTGCATTGTCACCGCGTAGAGCTAAATGACAATACAAATGAAACTAGGATTGATGCGAAGGTGTCTTTAAGCTAAGTTATCTGAAAGTGGAGGTGGTGCGGGTGACGGAAAAATAACTTAGGATTTTTGTTGGAACTCTTTGATTATATTCAATTCAAATTCAGAAAATTTTGAATAGACTTCATATTTGCCTCTTAATTCAGTCTCATAGGAAACCGAAGCTTTCCTATCTTCATACAATAGAAAGTATAGATGAAAATATTGGTTGAAATATGCCAACTGGCTTGCCAAATCATTTGCTTTCGATTCTTTCTTTTGCAACAACTTCTTGGTTTCATCAACCGTCAGTTTTTTACAGAAAAGAAGGTATATTGCTAATGCTCTTTTAAAAATGAAGCTTTCAAAACCTTCATTGCTGAAATTGTTTAATAAGTCAGTATACGAAGGAGCGGTCAAGTAACATTTCACCGGCACTTTTGATTCTGTGATATCTTGGTTCTCAAGATTGGTCAATTCCGCCAATTTCGCTTTGAACTCTTCAACTTTCGCTTTGAATTTCTGTAAACTATCCTTCGCGAAAAAGTATTCCATGAAGGCAACTTCTAATTTCCCCTTGTGAGTGCCAAAATCTTTAGGAAGGAAATCACTCACTTCTTTATTTGAGAGAACCTTTTCTACCAATCTCTTAACTGCTGCTTTTAAGTTGTGCCCCCCATAGCTCTTATACCATATGACCATGAACTCACGCAAAAAATCTTTAACTGTTTCTAAACTAACTTCATCTATTGTTGCGAAGTGCAGATACAAGTTTCCATATGGTACAATTGTGTCGTTGTGCGATTTGGAAACAGGATGAATAACAATGAAATAATTTGGATGCTTACCTAACTCCAGATCAGCTATGCTGTGGGCATAGCTGTTAAAATAATTTTCAATTATCTCTTTTGTCAGACCATTCTGCTGACCATATTTTTTAATTGGCTTTGGCTCAAATTCACCAACCCAATTGTAGTTACTGAGGTTGTAGGAGGTGACAGTTCCAGTGCCAGTTCCAACTAATATCCAAGTGTTTTTCTCATACCACTCGCTGTATGAAGAAACGCCCCCTTTGAAATCTTCCTTAAACTTTGTAACGAGTTCAATATATTTGTTGTAAAAGGTCTTACTATCAAAATCCTTATAGGCGTATATGTATGTCTCACCTATTCCCTTTTCGTTTAGGAGAACCATCTCTAATAGGGAAAACGTAAGTTTCTTGTCTCGGAAGTATTGTTCTATCAGAGCGAGAAACTCGTTACCCTTGTTTTTAAGAAGGATATACTCGTCAATCCAAATTATTTTATGTTCAGCAAATGCCATTGTTCTAAAGTTCCTATCCCATAAGTTACTGTCGTTGTTGAGGTATCATCGCTTGGGCCTCGACTACAAATGCAAAGATGCTTGGCATGAGTAACAACACACACACCTTTGGCGTTCAGCACCTGCATAATATCTTCGGCAATTTGCTTTGTCATAATTTCTTGAATTTGTAATCGCCTCGCGTGAACATCACGCACGAGGCGCACAATTTTACCTAAGCCCGTGATGATTTCGTTAGGTTGATAATACACATCAGCAGTTCCAAAGAATGGTGCAAAGTGATGTTCGCACATCGTATAAAAATTAATATTCTTCACCTCTACAATTCCTGTGTAGTTTGAAACATGAACAACATCATTCAATATATCTTCAGCTTTCAGTGCATATCCTGAAAACATTTCGTCATAAGATTTTTGAATACGATGTTTCGAAAGATGTAATTTCTTTTTTACTTCTTCATTGCTTATGAAACTGAAAAGTGTCTTTAAATTATCCTCCATTTCTCTGATAAATTTGAATTGATTGTTTAAAACTAAACTCCGCTTTGTTGTTTAGTTTTGCTTTTAAAAATTCTTTTAGCTGCTCTGCTGATTCCTTCAAATCAACTACCATTAAATAACCGATTTGTTTTGCCAACTTATCAAAGTCAGGACAATGCAATTTAGCTTTAAAGGGTATTCGTTTTTTCATTGAATACCCTTTTGGAAATCCTGAAAGGTGTATTTCGGGATTTGCATTTTCAAAATTGGCTTCGGTCCAGTCAATAAGTTCGCCCATGAAATCATTATTGTCATTCAAAACCATTATTACAAAGTCTGGATTTATTTCCTTTATTTTCTTATTCAACTTGTCTGCGTCCTCGTCAATGAATTGCAAAGTATGTGAGATGAAAACCGTTTTGATTTGCTTACTTGGTTTGTAATCAAAGAAATCAATTTGTTTTCGCTTGTGATTTTTTGAAATTGGAAATTCACCTTCTGCAATTTTATTCACATCAATACAAATGGTTTCCTTTTCCGGAAAAGCATTGTAAGCAATGTCTCCCAAACCTGCACCGACATCTAATATCGGGGCAACAAAATATTTACTTACTTTTTCTCGAATCAACTTTGCAATGGTTTTATTTTCACTACACCAGTTTTCTTTAAAGTCAAACACCTCAATTTTCGACACACCATCTTTCATAGATTGATTAAGATAGCTTGAAAGGGCTAAAGTTTGTTTCACGGTCGTAATAATCTTCGTTTTCTATTCTCTTTAATTTCTTTACCAATGGCAAGGTAATGGGCAACGCAATAATTTCCCAACCGACTTTAAATGCCCACGCTGATAGCGTAATCATCATTAAGTCATTTACCGCCATTTCTCCTGAGAAGGCGATGAGAACAAAGATAGTTGTGTCCACAAACTGTCCGACAATAGTGGAGAGAACAAAACGCAATGGCATTCTTTTACCTTCACTTTGCAGTTTCAGTTTTGCAAGAGTAAAGCTGTTCGCAAATTCACCTAAGAAGTATGCGCTGATTGAAGCAGCAACTATTCTTGGCACTTTACCTAAGATGTCGTCATACTCTTTTTGCAGTGTCCAAAAAGATGCTGCCGGTAGTTGCTGAACAATTGTTAAAGCAATTATCATCAGAAGCAATGCACCGAAACCAGTCCAAATTACCCGTCTCGAGTATGCATAACCGTAAACTTCCGTTAGAATATCGGCAAATACATAAACAATTGGAAACAGGATAATCCCTCCTGGCAAGTCCAAGGAGAAGAATTTGAATATTTTGGTGTCTAAAATATTTGAGATCACTAAGCAGGCAGCAAAAAGTCCTGTTATCATTGGGTAATACTTGTAATTCTTCATTTTCTGATGGTTTTAAGTGCTAGTTTCTGATGCAAAGAAAACCCATCAGTTGCTAATATTAAGTTATCCTAAGTTAGGATTTCAGTTAGGATAAATTGATTAGTCCGCTGACGGAGTCTCTCAAATGAGGCTAAAAAGTCGCTTTAACCACAGGCTGCCATCTTATTTACCTTCGTATTTAAAGCCATCAGCTAAACTATGGTAATGAAACAAGGCGTAAATCAATATAAGGTATTTGGCCATTGCAACTTGTCTTGCGGATTCCAAAAATCTCAAAAGCATGCAAGGGCTTAAAAATGAAGCGCAGCGAAATGTTAAGCCGAGGGGCAAGGAAGGATACCAGATTCAAAGATGTTGTGAGGCCGATGTCAGATGTTAGCCCTAATATCTTTTACGAAATGGATTCAGTGCACATCCAGCAGGTATTCGATCTCCTTACTGATAAGTTTGGTTTTCCGGCAGGGTGGCGAAAGATATAGAAAGAGTACTTGGAAAAACAACCGCGTGGAGAGGATGAAATAGGACTCTTCTTGCGGTTTGGCACTGCTCGCGTTGAACCAATTTTAAACGGCCTTCTGTTAGGCTCGCCCTGCTCAATAATATCTAATGGCGCAACGAACCATTCTTTTGGTGAATATCTCCTGCCATCATTTCCGGTAACATCAATATTTAAGCACGCGTCACCGAAGAAATTATGAGTAAGCAACTCCAACTTGTGTGGGGTTCATGTTGTCATTCAGATTTTGTTTCACGCTTGCGTGCTAATTCGTCCTGATAGATCTTCAACAAAAGTTCGTTGAGCTTTCTAAATTTATCAAGTTGCAGGATTCGCTTCTCCAGGCGATCGGTATTTTTTGACGAAGTATCATTGTCATCTTCCAAAAGATTAAAATGTCTAAGCACGATGTTCATAGAATGGATGTCATCAGAAAACGATATTGAGGATGCTGTTTGCAGCCATGCTTTCGTCTTTTCATCACTCACTTTTAAAGCCGCTTGATTAAGAAGATTTTCCATCCACACTCTCGTTACCTTCTCGATCTCCACGACACTTTCGATGTAAACCTTAATATCCTCGTAGTTCGGATTGGTACTCTCAAGCTGAGTCAGCTCATATTTCGACATCCGATGGAGAAACGGATCACTGTTATCTGGGTCGAGACTTTCTAGAACTTTCAGGATTGGCTCAAAATTTTCAAAGGGTCTCCTGCCGTGCGGCATGTGACTGCGATGTTCCCAGATTTTTAAAATCAATTCGCAGCATGCCCTCTCTGCTTCAGCTTTCTCAGCACCTTCCGCTAATTTCTCAGCTTGATGCATCTTTTCTGCAAGGTAGTGTGCCATCCAACGAGCGAGTGTATCAACACCTGGATCAAGATCAAGCTCTTTCACGAGTAGCTTACCCAAGTCTATAATTTTTTCCGATTGTTCTGAGTCCTCCATGTTCGTTTAATATAAAAATTCGATGCTGTTCATTCTCGATATCGCGCTTCTCTTCTGGCAGTCTGCTTGTGTGGGCGTACGAAAGCCTCCGGGTAATAGACACTTTCAGAATCAGCTCGCAATCCAGGGCTTGACAGAGTTGACGCAATGTAGTCAAGTCGGCACTCAGGCACATTCCGGCTTGGTCAGCTTCCTCATCCCTATCTGAATGAGCGCAAATCCACGATGCGCATGTCATAACGCATTCATCCATTTCATTAAACCATTTTTTTCCATCACTATCGGACCGAAGCTTTAAGCTGTCAAGTATGGATTGTCCGATCTTGTAAGAAGGGTATTCGACCTTGTTAGCGTATGGATCATGCTCATCAAGTTCACGTTCGTTGTTTGGGTCAATGATCCAACCAGTCAACTTAAAAATACCCGAGTCAAACTCCATGTTTTCTTCTTCATAGCCCGGAACCTTGTAATCATGGGGATCGCTTGCGGTTGTCCATGCTCGCAAAAGGGCATCAGATGTCGTCTTTGATACACATGCCGAAGAGATGTAAAATGTTTCGATTCGTTCACTTTTCTTTTCATGCCAGCCGCCTTTCACCGTAAGCCAGCGCTTATTCTCGGCAGGTGCTAGACAGTTGATGAAATCCATTTCCGTAATTGCCGACTTCCACTCTTCAAGGCCTTGTCGTTCGGCAAATATCCATGGGGGCCTTATAATGGGAAGCGGATCTCGGTGATCTGCCAGCCACTTACCATCGGTGCGCGTCAACAAATGTCTTGACAGCCAATTTTCCCAGGCATTTCCTTCTTCATATTGTGACGAAAGAATCGGCATTTTTTTCAATAATCGGTCTGCAACAACCAACATCGCGTGATAGGATAAATAAAAGTCAAGATTGTCCGTCTTCGGATAACTCCCGTGGTCATGCCATGTTTCGCGTTCCGAGCTATTACGGTTCCAAATGCCTTCGCGGGGATCGCTCTTATGTTTTCCATCATAGTCGTTCTTCCATTCCTTAACTAAAACTGCCGCTGCAAGATCTTCAACCTGTTTTTCGGAGATTCCAAACACGTCTCCCATTGGTTGGTACCAATATCTATCAAAATCCCACGCAAAGTGATACTCAAGATTTTCATCAATAAGGTTGTTTATGTGCCAATAGCTTTCAGTTTGCAACTTATGCTGCTTCTTATCTCCAAGCGGGAACCTGCTTTTTGTGGTGTATGAAAGGGCTTCAATTGTTGTTGCATCAAACGTCTCCGGGAATGATGATTGAATGTTCAAGCATGTATCGGTCGCAAATTTCTGAATTAGGATGTGATCGGACTCCAGAGCATATTTCTTAAACAACGAACTGTATTTGATCAACTGGTCAGGATGATCTTTTGATATCCGAGCCAGAGCAATGAACAGATATTGACGAGCATGCAGGTTATAGAATGGAAACAGGTGACTGCCGAAGGCATCAACCTTGTTATGTTCATTCCAAGTCATTAGTTCCTGAAAAACGGATGAACAGTTGAGCTCTATCAATATCCGCACACAATGTGCAGCACTCCATCGTTCAGTCGCACGCGGTGAACCCAGTGCAGACCATATCACTCCGGCAAGATTATGACTAATATTATCAGGCACTTCAAGCCATGCGGACCATTCTCCGTCTGCTGCTTTCGGGTCTATATGTTGCTCAAATCTCTGCAATGCATAATCCAGCAAATGTCGAGCATCTGCTTCCCTTACACACCGAGCAGATAATTGCGCATATGCAAAAAACGTTTCTCCACTGTCAAGATCCTTCGCATTGATGAGTCCAGCATTAATTCCTTCGATAATGACAGTTTCTAATTTCTCATCTGCTTTGATTGCCCGAACAAGAGAATCAAATCCGTAGCTATTGGATAGTTCATAGGCGTAACGCTCACTGAATTTGCGAATGATCGCGTTCCATTTTGGTGCAAAACTTACCTTTTTTCTCCATTCAGACGGAACTGCTTCAAGCACACCCTGTACATCATACCGGTCGACCAACAACGAGGCCAACAACGCACTAATAAATTCCACCAGTTTATTTGGATTTAAACGATTCACGCATTCCGTTAACAAATCGCGCACCGGCATACCATAGTGTTCTTCACCGATCTGCTTGCGATGACGATTCACCAGTTCAGCAAAACCATCCGTTGTGAACATGTCAACACCACTGAAAATATCCTCCCAATTAACTGATGAATCTGCTGCACGAGAACTAGGCTCAACCTGATCCTTCATGACCAGTTGATCAGGAATTAAATCTAAAAATGAAAACTTATGCTTGATCCAATCCTTATCGTCAATCCATGCTTCTGCGATTAACCTGACCTTACTCCAATAACTACCATCAACTCCATCCATTCTATTCAATCGGATATAATCTTCCAGGATTATTCGTCTGAGTGGTTGTGATTCAGTTTTAGCGAGGCATTGGTTGAGAAAGCTTTTACTTGTTTGCGCTGAGAAAAAGCGACCCATCGACCAAGCAACCGCAGGATCAATTTTATCTGTCGCAAGCAATTGATTGATTGCGGCCATAAGTTCATAATGAAAGGCACCGATATCCCGGTCTCGCCAGCGACTAGCCGCGGATAATCCCATAGCAGGAGACATTTTCGTGCAAACTCGCATCGCATCATAGCGGTTCCAATGTTTCTCTCGGTCAACGGTTTCCCCTATAACTTCCGCACAGCGGATAAAACGATACGCCAAAGAATTAGGCGTGACAGTCTTATCGGAAGCTTGCTCTCCCAGTCCAACCAAGGCTTCCCATCTCTGAACGATTTCGTCTCCAAATTTTGATGCTATGTCAATTGCCTTGTCGAAATAGACACGCGCGTCAGCTATGTCAACGGTCAACACTGCCCTTGCCAGTGCAAGGTATTGGGAGGCGATTGCTTCAGGCCCATCCCCCTTGATCAATTTGATAATTTCATATGTTGTCATCTCAAGATCTGACTGGAGCGATGTCAAATGTGCCAGGCGCCCAGCAGCATTCAGCAAACCCAGCTTTCCCCATAGCTGCAAAGTCTCTTTCGGTTTCAGATAAGTGTCATAGAACTTTAGGATATCTTCAGCAGGAAAATCTTTTAGGAGTATGACAATTGAAGAGCAGACAAGTGCGATCTCCTCGGGTTGTCGGTCATTGCTACGATAATGCTGTGCTTTCGCCTTACCTGAACTTTGCTGAGCTTCACGTGCACCATCCATGAGTGACACGTTTTCACATAGCAAAATCCGCATGCGGAAAAGATACCAAGGAAGCAAACCAAATAGAGTTTCCTTGAACTCAGTCAATGCATTTTGTTCATCATAGCTTTTCTTGACTTTTAGAAAGTCAAGCGGAAGAATTTCCTCCAAGTTAGGTTCCGACTGACCTGAGAGCATCATGCGAATCGTCAGGGCCTTTAAGAAGATTGGGCGATGGTTTGAAAAAAAACGGTTTTCTCCAAAACTTCTATCTGCCCTTATAGGAATATAATGTCGTAATACTCGCAAAATTTTCTCTGGCGGTAAGTGCAATGCCATGCAACAGCCTGCGAATGTTACAATAGCATCAGGGATTACGTGCTCAAAGTGATGGGCTTCGGGTTTCTTAATTCTTGATTTAGAATGGCAAAGCAAATCCAGTGCGAGGCGCACGACTGCGCGGTCAGGAATTTTTCCCAACTGCATGAGGTTGCTTACAATTGCTACAGTGTAATACACCTGCATCTTTCCACTATGCAATAGCTGGTCGATTTCATCAAACCGACCTTCATCCATCAGTCTGGTTGTAAATCGTTGTAAAACTCCAAATACAAACCGCGGATTCAGATGATTAAGGAACGTGATACAGGCATCAACTCCCTCAAGGTTTAACATAGCATAGGCCGCCTCTAGAATATCGCGTTCAGTGATCCGCTCTTCAGAATGTAGTTCCTCCTTTTTTCTCTTACGTACTTCTTCCAGAGAAATACGAAGCCAATTAACACCAGAGCGCAGATACCCTCTCGCTTCGCCCTGATACTCTTTTATTCCAGAAAGCAGGGAAGCAGTATAAATATTTTCAGAACCATCCCACTTTCCTCTCAATTGCTGCTTGAATCCAATCTCCTGAATCTTCTCCTTACTTTGAAGCCGTATCAGTAGTTCAATATTATCTTGAAGCAACTGGAGTTGTCGTTGATTACCGGCAACTTCTTCGCCTGCCTTAATAGCCACTTGGATCGCATCGGGAATTTTTTTTGTCTTTAATGCAGCTTTGAATGCAAATTGCAATCTGTATACACGAATTGTCCGGGTGTCAATCGGATTATCGGTCGGTAAAAAATCATCCGTAAGCGAAACTTGAATTAATTTTTGATACTGCTCTGCCTGCAGGTAGAGATGAGGCAACACTTCAGCTACGTAAGTACTACTCTGTGCCAGTGGTTCTAATAAATTTAGATAGGATTCATAATCAGCCGGCTTCCCCGAAAATGTGTTTCGGAACCATGTTTCTGTCGGCTCATCTCGAAACTGGACTGACGAATCTAAGATCCACAATGATCTTCCAATGTCTGAGACAAAACTCTTGATTGTTGATTCATCAACATGCGAGGCCCGAGCCAAAACTGAGATTGGAATGTGTGGTGGAAGTATTGCCAAACCAAGACAAATTGCATTAACCTGTTGTTGAAATTCAGTTGTGAGATTCTTTTTCACTTTTTCAATTGCAGTTTTCAATTGCGATTCAATCAGCTTTTCAACCGACATACCTCCGGGGCCAAGAGATGCAAGCACTTCCTGGATAGTTGCATACTTCGCATTAAGTGCATTTGCTTGAACTCGCGGGTTCGCATTTGTCAATCGATGAAATTCGCGACCATCATGTTCAGAGGCCGCTGGAAACCATGTCCGCAAGCTGAGCAGAGTTTCAGCTTCAGAAAATGAGTTCAATCTTAGTGAAAGAACATCACCTGGCGGTTTTAATAAATGAACTCTTTCTGTCCTACACAGAAATACCAGTTGGCATCCAGTCGGGATTTGTTCACGGATGAGTTCATGTGGGAAGCAGTTCTCATTGAAATCAAGAGCGGCCATTTCCGCATTATCTGCAGCATCCAGCAGGATAAAAAGTTTAGCAGACGCAATAACTTTCTGTAATGATTCTGTCGCGGCTTTAACACGTTCAAGAAATGTCCTGACAATGTCTTCGTCCCGCGAAGTACTAAAAAGCATTAGTGGACTACATAAACCCTTTGACGCAAGTTCATTGACTATTTGCGTCAACGCTTGACGATGCCCATGTCGTGGTTCACTTCGGTTCCTATATTTACCTGCACCGAAACAATCGTAAATAATACCTATCGAACCTTTCGGCAACGAGTTAACTAGCTGTCTGCAAAAAACACTCTTGCCTACGCCTCCCTCAGCATGAACAATCACCGAGGTGCTGGCTGAGTCAATTTTTTCTTTCAGTGTTTTGTATTGAGGAAGTTCGATAACATTTGCTGCGGGTTCCAGTTCTGCAGGCGCAGGGTAAAGGTGCCGTTCTGATGTTATCGCAAAACGCTTTAAGACATCTTCCCGAACAATGGTATTCTGTGTATGCGGCAACACCTTTTCCTGCACCATACCGACCAGATTATAAACCTGAATATGGTCGACCGGATCCGCGACAAGTTTGGCTAGTTCACTTTTTAATTCTTCCTGCTGAACATTGTAATCTCCTTCACTGTCGACCAAGAAAAACACTTTACAAAACCCGCGGAGGTCATGGTTCTTAAGTCCGGTGTATTTCTCTATTGTAGATTTGAAGGTCGCCTCTGGGGCATTACCATCCGCGATTGCCTTGAGACCGTTCCTGAACGAATCTGCAACTTTTCGATTGGTGATCACGGTAAACGCAACCAAGGGTGACTCCTTGTTTTTCCATTCTGCATATCGCTTAGCGAATCCCGTTACCGTATCTTGTAAATCACTCAACGTAAAAGGCGTATCAATCCGAACGGTGGAGTGTTTCAGTTGGTAATAATCTATTTGCTGCTGGCCAGACTCGTCAGAATATTCCGTGACATCAATTACGTATTCACCTTCCTTGGTTGCATCATCCGATCCTTCAATAACAATTTTCTTAACCTTGGCATGCGGATAAACCAATTGAAGACATCGCCTTGCCGCCCACCGGTAGTGAAAAACGTCACCGGCCCTGGAATATTCAACGAGTTTATTTGACATGGGCTTTCTTTTGATATTGTGCGAGCTGTATATCAGCCCAAGCAAACGGGTATTTAGAGAGCATCTCTAATTTCAATTCTGTATGCTGATTGTCCGCTAAATCCCAATAGCCTTTATTTATCATGTTAACTTCTCTAGGCTGTTAATTCTCCATCTTCATTAAGCATAAAAATTTCTACCATTAAATTTAGCCAATATATGACTACTCTCAATGTGGTGGGTGCGGTGGGTTTGGCTCTTGCCTTTGCTTTGGTTTGTGGGTGGGATGTGGGGCAATGGCAAGTGCCAAAAGCGTGGGCGAGAATCTCTCCCGGTTGCAGTGCGGTGGGAAATATAGTATGAATAGTTATTCGTCAGCCGTGTCCTTTGTCCCACGTTATTTTAATTTCTCTTGTCGCACGTTGAGTAATGAAACTGAATATTGTCCCCGTGGAGAAACTTTATAGATGGGCTTGTCAGCCGTTACTTTTTAATTGTTGTGGAGAATTTGTCCCGGTACACGAAGGGCATTGGCGCTAACGTTTGTGCTTCTGCAGTAGCGCGCTTCCGAAGCCGCGTCCTGTCCCCGACACAAAACGTTGAACGAAGATAACACTTATAGCTTACACGTCACCGCGCTATTGCAGAAGCATTTTGTTGGCAGTAGTGCCCTTACATTGCTCTCAATTTATTCGTGGTTTAATGTCCGCCATTGTCGGTTGAAAGAATTTTCGATTTATGTCCCGATGTTCTAAGTTCCGTGTTATTATGTCCAGGAGAATTTGTCGGGTTACAACCAATGCGGGCGGGGCAACCGCACCCAATCTTTCGGGTTGCTTTGCCCACTCTGTCAAGTATTGGTGCTGTGGGGCAGCACTCTTGCCAAAACCTTGGTCTTGCGGGTGGATATGCAGGGGTTTTGGCATGTGTGCTGCTTGTGTCGGGCGAGTGGCAGCATAATACCAATAGAAATTTATAAGTTTACATACCAACCCATTGAATTATGAAAAAGATAATCTTTATAAGTGCAACTATAGTACTCTATAGTGTATCGGGCGTTCTATCGCAAACTACCAAGCCGTACTCGTCTGCTCAAATAGATTCCCTGGTCGCCAAAACTATGGCCATGATGCCACTGGCGGGAATTTCAATTTCCGTTGTTAAAGATGGTAAAGTGGTTCACTCCAAAGGGTATGGTATTACTCATGTTAATTCCACGGAGAAGGTGAATGAGAACACGCTATTCGCTATTGCTTCCAACAGTAAAGCTTTCACCACCATGGCCCTGGCCATTTTGGTTGACGAAGGAAAACTGACCTGGCAAGACAAGGTGGCTGATCATATTCCGGAGTTTAAGATGTATGATCCCTATGTAACCGCCAATTTTAATATTCAGGATTTATTGACGCACCGAAGTGGTTTGGGGTTAGGAGCTGGTGACCTGATGTTTTGGCCTGATGGCAGTAACTTCACCATGAAAGACATATTGAACAGCTTTCAATATCAAAAGCCAGTATCGGCATTCAGAACCAAGTATGATTATGATAACTTGTTGTATATAGTTGCTGGCGAAGTGGTGGCAAGGGTAAGCGGCATAAGCTGGAGCGATTTTGTTGAAAAAAGAATCATGACCCCATTGGGCATGACCAGATCGGTTGCTGCCTATCAAAACATAAAAGACAAAAAGAACGTGGCAGCACCTCATAAGGTTGAAGTCACCAAACTTGTTTCATTCAATGCGCACCTAGATAATGAAGCTTCATTGGGTGCAGCCGGTGGTATCTATGCGAGTGTAGCCGATTTGGCGAAATGGATGTTGTTGCATTTGAATGACGGGAAATACGGGGATGGTTTAAGTTCGCAGATGGTTTCGTTGCAGAATTTACGCGAGATGCAACGACCCCATACCTTTATGGGATTCAACCTTAAACCCATGGGAGATCAAAAGAATCATTTTGCTTATTATGGGTTGGGCTGGGTGATTATCGATCTAAATGGATATGCAATACTGAATCACGGGGGTGGTTTGCCAGGAATGCTTTCAAGAACCACGTTAGTGCCCGAACTTAATCTTGGAGTAATGGTTCTCACCAACACCGATCCGGGCGGCTATGCATTTCAATCCATCTCGCGTGCCATATATAAATCGTATATGGGTATAAAGCCCGATGAAATTTCCCCTATGCAAAGTGCGATCAAAGAGGGTGAAAGTAAGGGTGATTCTGTGACCAATGCGGCTTGGAATACTGTTAAAGCTAACGCCAACATGGCCGTTAAACACGAAAGTTATATTGGCACGTATCGAGACAATTGGTTTGGCGAAATAACTATCGCCAGCCAGGGAAATGATCTTTGGTTCACCAGCAAGCGCTCCCCAAAACTTCACGGGAAAATGTTTTTCTATAAGGACAACACATTTGCCATTAAGTGGGATTACCAGGACATGAATTGCGATGCTTTTGCAACATTTATTTTAGATGATAAAGGAAACACCGTTGGAATTAAAATGAAAGGCATCTCCCCGAACATTGATTTTAGTTTTGACTTTCATGATCTTGATTTGAAACGAGTAAAGTAAATCCTGTCGATCAAAAGGTTGAATTTATTCCACGTTAATCTCTCTTAGGTTGGCGGGTGGCTTTGGCTCTTGCCTTTGCTTTGGATGTGGAGGGAAGTGTGGCAAGGGCATGTGCCAAAGGCGTGGCGAGACTCTCCCCGGTTGCCGTGCGGTGGGGAAGCCCGACTCTTTATATATAGAGTGTCGGTCGTTTTTCTGTCCCCTCTTTTGATTTTGTATTTGTCGGAGTTGTCTAACGAAACTGCGTTTAGTCCCTGTGGGAAATGGTTGTTTGAAGTGTGTCCCCCGTTAATTTTCTATTTTGTCGAAGGAGAATTTGTCGGTAAGGGCATTCTGACTAACGTTTCGTAAAGTGTTGATTATCAATACTCTTTTTGTTGGCTATAATCCTCATTTTATCTTCGATTTGTCCCCAACCGTTAGCTTTCGAAATTAAATTTTCGTCTCGGAAATGGGGGGAATTACTGCCAACGCTAGGCTTGCAGCAGTGGCGGGTCTTAGGAGGGCTTGTTAAGGGCGATAGCCCGACAAGCCCGACCAGTTGCGCCCTGTCCCACTTGACAAATATAAATATTGAAACCAAAACTTTATGAGGACAACAATCCCCGCCATTGCTGCAAGCTATTGTTATGGGCTGCCCGCTTCCGCGTCTCGGCATGTCGCGCAGCTTCCCTCTCGTCCTTTTTCAAGTTGACTGTCAACGGAATTTTCCTTCTGCCCATTGTCGCGTGGCAGAATTTGTCAATCAACAAAAAATTATCCGCGGGCTTATGACCGTCCGAAATCTCCAATGTCCAACTCTTGTCTTTGTCAATCATCCGTTCCCTTTTATTATTTTTCTTTTTCCTCTTCGTCTTTTTTGTTTTCCTTCCCTTCTTCCCTTTCGTTTTCTTTTTTTTATTTTTTGTTTCTTAATTCATTCGTCTGCGGTTTGTCGCGTGGCAGGGATTGTCAACCAACCCTGCGATTTGTCGCGGTGCAACAAACCACCCTCTCAATCTTGCAGGTTTCTCTTGTCGTAGTTGTCCTGCGGCCTGTCGCGGTGCAGAAATTTGCCTATCAGCTTCGGACTGTCCGCGTGGCACACCACTTCAGTAGTCAAGGTTTTTATTCGAGCTTCGAACTTCCAAATTTGTTCAAGCTGATTTCGGTGGTCGTCACCGCGGGTTGCCCATAACGTGAGTGTATAAAACGTAGTGCGGTTTAGGAGCTAAAGCCAAATGACGAAGGAATGGCTTTAGCGACCTGCTGCGTTTTGTCCCACGACACCGAACGAAATTAAGAAACGAAAACTATAATGCAACACTGAACCAGCGCTATGTTTTATACACATTGTTGTAGCTCGTGCGCGTCACCTAACTTTTTCTGTGCATTCAGTCCGCAAGAATCTTGTCACATTTGAGCCGCTATAACAATGGCTCCAAGAACTGAAAGGACCAACATTACTATCAAATAATTCTTTATAAATGTAGTATTCTCCGCAGTCGTCTTTGCGAATTGTGCCGACTTTTCAAGTAATTCTCTGTCTGTGTAGTCTGTAACTTTCTTTGTGCTCATGGTTATTTGGTTTTAGTCCTTTGTTGTAATTTATTTCAAGTCCCGGTTCTATATCTTTTATTCCAAATCATCTCCATTACCTTTTGTGTCTTTATGTCCCGATGAAATGCTTGGATTCTTTTCAAGTCCTTTATCCCAATGTTGCCACTTAGTAGAGTGCAGTCCTGAATTGTAAACTTAGCATCAACTTCATTGTCCTTTGACTTGACGTGAAAGTGAGGTGGTTCGTGGTCATTGGAATAAATCATTATTTGCATTCTCCCAATTGTCTCAATCCTTTCTTTAATTCTTGAGTTGTCGACATGTTTGTCAATGTCAACGATACTCATAAAATAATCGAGAATGGGTGTCAGTATTTTCTCTTCAAGTGTCAACGGTCTATTATTTGGTACAATCTGTATTTAGCGCATGTGCTACAACGTCTGGCTATGAGCCGTTGCTTTTGGCCTTTAAAAATAATTAAAAAAGCAATGGCTCATAGCTATTGTTGTGGCTCGTGCGCGTCCTCTCACATTTTTTTAAGTTCATCTCTTAACGATAATAGGTCTGAGAATGGCGCTGTGTCATTCGTCTCCCACTTTTTCTTTTCCTTTATTCTTTTCTCAATTGCTCTAAGTCCTTCTGATTTGTCCCGAAGAAGAATTGGTAATACAAATTTTCTAGTCGGAAAATCTGTTGGGTCGTAATACATCCAAACTTCAATTAGTGTCGGTAAGTATTTGCTGTCACATTTTGTCTCGAGTGATTTCAGTGATAACTCCATTTTTATTCTATTGTCCTCAGAGTCGGAATTTTCTTTTTGTTTTATGTAACTATTAAATATTTGTTCAATTGTTTTGATTGACTGTTTTTCGTTCTCACGTTGTCCAACGGCTGAAATGTTAATTGTCAAGAGAAATAGTAGTCCAAGTAATTTCATTGTCATTGTACTAAATCTGTCTGAATGTCCTTAGCGCATGAGCCACAACGTTTGTGTTTCTGCAGTGGTGCCTTTCCGAAGCCGCGTCCTGTCCCACGAAACGAAAACGTTGAACGAAGATAAAACTTTAATCTAACACGTCACGGCACCATTGCAGAAACATGCTGTTGGGCGCTGGCCGTTCTACCTGTCACTCCTCCAAAACTCTAAGTCCAAATGAATTCTCGCAATACCTTTGGTGTCCGCGTAGACTAAAGCTTTGTCCTGAAACAATTTGCTTTGTTTCTCATTCAAGTCCTTAATTGTCGTCCACCTTGGTAAGTCGTCAAATATTTTATTCAGTCCACCTGCAACGTCTCTGTCAAGCGGAACCTCTAAATTTCTTAAGGCCTTTAAATTCTCTTTATAGTCGGTCGGTATGTTCAAGAGGTCAGCTAAATATTTGTTGTAAACAACGTCTCGAAAAAATAGATTCAGTCCTTTTCTCGCTGCTCCCCAACTTTTTCCACCAGTCGGAAATTTGCTTCTTAAGTCAGCCGTTAATTTGTCCAAGTAGTCTTTATAGGAATCTGTCACTAATTTGTTTCTGAACTCAGTCAGGTTTATAGTTTTCTCAAAGTAGTTTCTGCTAATTTCAATGAGTCCACTAGCTCCCTGATTTCTAATTGCAGAAGGTCCAACCGAAGTCTGTGCAACTCGTCTGTGAATCTGTTTTAAAAAGTCGTCTCTGTCCACGTTTTATCTTGGTGTAAATTGTCCCGAACGGCTTGCGCCCAACGTTTGTGTTTCTGCAGTGGCGGGCATAGGAGGCCTTAGCAATGGAGCGAAGCGAAATGCTAAGGCCGACCAGTTGCGCCCTGTCCCACGACACAATTTAAATAAAGAAAATGAAAGTAATGAGGACACCGAACCCCGCCATTGCATAAACACCTTGTTGGGTGCCGTTTTTTAGTCCACACTATATATGTACGGTTTCCTTGTCCCTG
>JBBTYS010000135.1:0-6180 GCA_038078535.1 Patescibacteria group bacterium
TCTTCCTTGTTCTACGGTAAACTCGATGTCTTGTGGTTCTTTGTAATGCTTCTCCCTGGTTTTCTTTCCGCCGAAGCACCACACGCATTACGAACGATTGGTGTGTTACCCGTCATAATGATATTTTGCGCCAGAGGACTTCTGTGGATATATAATGCGCTTGAACAATGGGAGCTCGCCTATCACCCATGGGAGGGCAACGGTCATACTAAATTTTTTGCACCGATTTTAGCCATAGTCGCCTTGTTGGGAGCTTTTGGATTCTATGAATACAATCGTTATTTTAATGTTTGGGCACCAAGCCAAATGACAGCCGATGCTTTCACTGTTGATTATGTTGATATTGCAAACAAAATTAATTCTTTACCCACGTCAACGAAAAAATATGTGGTCATCAAAGCACCGGCACTCAGGGCCTATGGCTTGCCTGTTTCCGCCGAGACAGTTATGTTCTTAACCAACACTGTTACACCAGAAAATCAAAAATCTAAAAACGTTTTTTATCTAACCCCTGAAGTCGCCAAGTCCTATCACTACGACCCTAGAGGCTCTATATTTACCATCAATTAATGAGAAGAAGTTCAATTGTCGCCAGTTTATTAATTATAGTAGCCGGCACCACTGCCCTAGCCAGTGTTTGGCATGATTCACCAATCGTAGACGAAATCCCTCACATTGGGGCTGGCTATTCTTATGTAGCTGGGCACACGTACAAATTTAACCCAGAACACCCTCCGCTTGCTAAGGATGTGGCTGGGCTAGCACTTCTTCCATTACACATAAGCTCTTCAATGCTCTCTGGTGTATTTGGAAATCAGTGGAGTCCGAACAGCGACGGTCAATGGAATTTTGGAAGAACATTAATCTACCATTCCGGCACAGACCCAATTAATATTATTCACTCGGCCAAGTTGCCGATGATTATTTTCTTTGTCTTCTCGGCGATATTAATATTTGTCTGGACCAAAAAAATGTATGGTGCCCGTTCTGGACTGCTCGCGCTATTTCTATTTGCTTTATCTCCAACGGTAATTGCTCACAGCCGTTTTGTTACCACTGATGTTCCTGCTCTTTTTGGAATCTTATTAGCAACTTATTTTTTCACTCGCTATCTCAATCAACGAACCACTAAAAATTTCTGGTTGGCCTCTGTGGCATTCGGTATAGCCATGCTCACAAAATTTTCTACTTTTCTCCTTGTCCCTTATTTTATAGTCCTTGCCATTGCTTGGGCTTGGGCATATGAACATCACTACTTCGAAGCTTCAGCGAAAATCATTGTTAAAACAGTATTGATAATCGCGACGGGATTTATAATAATTGTAGCACCAGTTTACCAACTCCATCTGATTAATTATCCGAAAAATGAACAAAAATCAGAAACAATTCGACTTATTAGAAACTACCAATCGCCAGCAATAGCCCACTCCCTTATTTGGGCTTCAGACAAGCCAGTGCTTAGACCCTTCGCCGAATATGGCCTAGGCCTAGCGATGGTTTCTCAACGTGCTGAAGGTGGCAACAGAACATACTTCCTTGGCAAACTTTCTAATGATTCATTTAAATCTTATTTTCCAGTTGTCTTCGCTCTTAAAGAGCCTACCCCATTCTTAATATTACTTATTAGTGCTTTTGGATTAGGCTTCATAGCGTGGCTTAATCGCAGAAACTCTTTTAAAACTGAATTTAAAAATAACTTCCAACCATTCGCAATGGCACTTTGGGTATTTATTTACATGGTTGTAAGCATTCGCTCGAATCTCAATATTGGTATCCGCCATCTCATGCCAATCTATGGATTTTTATATATTTTAGTTGCGGGTCAATTCAAAAATATTCTTGGCCAGCTTAATTTTAAAAAATGGCCTACAATTGTAGTAACGATACTATGTGTTTGGTACGCCGGAGAATTTGTATCTGTCTACCCTTATTATTTAACCTATTTTAATGAGTTTGCCGGTGGTCCTTCAGGAGGACACCGCTATGTTGTCGATTCAAATGTCGATTGGGGTCAAGACTTATGGCGCCTTGGAGACTTTGTTAAAGAAAATGAAATCACCACTATCTACAGCGACTATTTCGGTTGGGCTGACCCAACTTACTACTTAGGCTCTACCTTTAATGGAATTCGTGGTGGCAGATTTACTAGCAAGCAATCTTTCTTAGCTGAAAATCCCAACGGCGGTTGGCTAGCCATATCTTCAACTTTCTACCAAGAATCTGGCGCAACAGATAAATCATATGCCTGGTTAGATAAAATAAAACCCAAAACTATAATCGGGAACTCTATATTAGTCTGGCATATCGTTCCTTGATGATATTCTCCTCGCTGTTCTCTCCACCTATCTCATAACCTCAAGCTTCTTATTGCTTCCGAACAAAAAGGCCACCTTGCCTACGCTTCGCTCGGATTCCTTTTTGTTACCGGAAGAATACCAAAGCTTATCGGATGAGAAGACGGTGTTGAGAAACGCTCGGGAATATCATCAACTTACTTTTGTTTTTTTGTAATAAAATAAGCCTCTCAAGGCTCGGATGAAAGTCCATGCGGACTAGCACGCGAGTTGTTCCTTAAGAGGCTAGGCGAAGAACTGGTTGGGTAACGGGTCCGGACGGTATGGGGCGAGGGCGGCAAACCCTTCCACACCGCCCGGTCGGACTAGGTAGTCGCATCTCCGCCAAGGGTGTGGCAACTGCATCAGGTGACGCGAGTCGCTCGCCCAAGTGACCACCTAGACATGAAGCCGACGGGATTAGCGACGCCTGTCCACTGGCTTGCTCTGTTGCACAAGCTGGACCAACGCTAACCCCGCCGACAATGATGAACCCCATGAAACGGGCTCGCAAAAACCAATACTTACTTACGCTCGCTAACGTCTAGAACTTCTAACGAACTTACTATGCTTTCTATCGGCCTACTACTAAAAAGTGTTGTTGCCTGAAAATAGCGTACTTACTGGTTTTTGCGAGCCCATTACTGGGCTCATTGGAAAGAACAGGTATACGTCAATTATAGCATATGTATGCCTGAAATGTCAAATAGGCCTGTTTTTAAGCCTTATTTGAAGTATATTCGTTCGTCAAATCTAAGATCTATATAACTAGGCTTTGGCTCAATATCTTTCAACTTTTGATCTCTAAATATGCGGTATGCATCCAACTGGCCAACAATATCTGAATCTAGGCTAAATATGATGGTGTAGCCCTCGCTTGTCAACGCATTAAATTCAGTAAACGAATCGGCGGGTATTATAATTTTTTTAATCTTTATTTGTTGAGCCGAAAGACTTGGAACTACCACTTGAATGGCTTTTAGAAAACGTGAGTCAACACTAGAGGGTAGCGAACCAGAAGCCAAACGCATATCTTCGATACTCAATAATAAAAAGCCTGATGATGGTGCTGCCTCGCCCCAAGCTATGCCCTCATGATCAAAAAATCTGCAATTATTTTGAACGCACCACACACCTTCAGCCTGACGTTCTTTGCCTGAAACATATAAGGCGTGAGGATAATTTTTATTAACAGAAATATTTTCTAAAAAAGTAAACTGCTTAGACATGTCTGCTTCCAAAGAGCCAGCGCTAGTGAAAAACAAATTACGGCCGACAGGAATTCCAAAAACCTTGTGCCCCAATCTCTGATTAATGACAGCCAGAACTTGTTGCTTGTGTTGCTCATTTAAGCCATCGATATTAATTAAAGAGGCTTGTAGCAACGAAGTATAGAACAGTCCGTAAACAACAGCGCCGATGGCGACCAGGCCCAGCATAAAAATAGATAGCGCTTTAAACCTAAAACGTTGGCGCCGTTTAGACGCCACGTTATCCGCATATCTTATTTTCTGTATATTTACTGGCCTCAACGAGTCAGTCGCTTTTGTATTTTAAGTACCGATAATCGCCTCGCTCCTGCGACTCGGCGTTATCTAGACGCTCGCCCCCTCACCAAGCACCTAGCTTCGGGGGTAAAGCCTGTCTAACTTCGTGTCGACAGGCCTGCGCGACTTACTTCAAAATACAAAAACTCCTTTTTATTTATTTTTAATTTCTGCAAAGCCTGTATATTTGTGAAGAGCTTTAGGAATTTTAATTGAACCATCTTCTTGTTGGAAATTTTCCATAATCGCAATCATAATTCTGCCAATAGCAAACGCTGTAGCATCATTTGTGTGAACAAGCTCAACTTCGCCAGCAGAACGCTTAACCTTAGTCTGCAGTCTTCGGGCCTGAAAATCCGTCATGTAGTCTGCTGTGTGAGTTTCACGATAGGCATTCTGACCAGGCAACCAAGCTTCAATATCTACGCCTCTGGCGTTAGGTGTACCTATTTCAGCAGTACATTTCAATAATACATGATAAGGAATTTCTAATTTCTGCATCATATATTCTTGAGCGGCAACTAATAGTAAATGTTCTTGAAATCCATCTTCTTTCACAGAAAAGGTTTCCATTTCTAATTTATCAAACTGGTGCATTCTTAAAATACCTTCCATGTCTTTACCATAGGTCCCAGCTTCACGTCTAAAAGCCGTAGAGTAGCCTATGTAACGAATAGGCAACTTGGCTTCATCCAAAGTCTCGTTCATGTACATAGGGCACAAGCTGTGTTCAGCGCTTGCATTCAACCAAAGGTCATCTCCATCCAGTTTGTATGTAACTTCTGTTCCATTTAAACGAGCACTGGCTTTATAAGCGTCTGTACGAATAAGGAAAGGTGGCAAGACCGCGACAAAGGGTTTGTCACTAATTTTGAGTTTGTTAGATTCAATAATTTCACTTATAACATTCTGGTCGGTTAATAAGTTCATCGTAAATTGAATTATTGCGAACTGGAGCTTAACAAGATCTCCCTTAAGATAAGCGAATCTAGATCCTGCAATTTTGGCTGCACGTTCCTTGTCGATAAGATCATGTAGCTGTGCTAATTCCCAATGATCTTTTGCTTTAAATTTAAACTTTGTAGGCTCACCTACTGTTTTAGAGATAACATTTTCTGTCTCACCCATTCCAATAGGAGTATCTTCTGTTGGAATATTTGGCACTTTGAGCATAAGCTCCGCAAACTCATTTTCTAATTCAGTTAATTGAGTTTCTAGTAATTTGAATTCTGCTTTTAGTGCGGTACCACGTTCACGGTCTTGGGTTTTTTTCTGTTCAGATCTAACCGTTTCACTTTTTTGAATTAAATCTCGACGCCTTTCATCTACTGAAATTAGAGAATCTAAATCTAGGTTAACTTTTTTGTTTTTAATAGCGTCTTTTACTATCGCATGATTGTCTCGTATATATTTGATGTCGAGCATATTAGTTGTCTGATTTAGGTTTCATGATTGGGAACAAAATAACTTCTCGAAGCGAGTGAGAATCCGTCAGTAAGGCAACTAGTCTATCTATACCAATACCAACTCCCGCCGCAGGTGGCATGCCATATTCTAAAGCCTCGACGAAGTCTTCGTCCATGCGTTGGGCTTCTTCGTCCCCTTTGGCACGCAGGTTTTCTTGGACTTTGAATCTTTCTTTCTGATCAATTGGGTCATTTAGTTCAGTAAAGGCTTTAACTAGCTCCATCCCGCCCGCATAAAATTGAAAAGCCTCTACAACATCTGTGCCAGGTTTTAATTTCGTAAGTGGAAGCATGTCTTTTGGATAATCCATCACAAAAGTTGGCTCAAGAAGAGTGCCTCGAACTTTTTCTTTAAAAACAGCATCATCGAGACTGCCATGATCCTGCATTAATTCTTTGTAAGTAACTCGGCGAAATGGTTTTTTGAATTTATCTGGAGCAACTGTGACTATCATATCTTCAACAAAATCCATGCCCCAGTTGTAATCTTTGTAAGCTATATAAAATTCAACAGCCGAAAATTCAGGATTGTGTTCTCGATCAATGCCTTCATTTCTAAAATTTGTAGTAAATTCAAAAACTCGTTCTAAACCACCCACCAAAAGACGTTTTAGATATAGCTCAGGAGCAATACGCAAAAACATGTCCTGATCTAAAGCGTTTAGATGAGTTTTGAAAGGCCGAGCGGAAGCACCACCATACAAAGGTTGTAGGGTTGGCGTAGTAACTTCTACAAACTCGTGTTTGATTAAATAGTTTCTAATAGTCTGGATAATTTGAGCACGCTTTATAAATTTAATTTTTACGTCATCATTCATTAGTAAATCCAAATAG
>JBBTYS010000136.1:0-4525 GCA_038078535.1 Patescibacteria group bacterium
GGTACCTGTCTTATCAACGACCACCGTATTTACCTTATGAAGTTTTTCAAGAATGGCCGCATCCTTGATTAGAATTCCCTCTTTGGCTCCCTTACCAACTCCGACAATAATAGCAGTTGGTGTCGCCAGACCGAGAGCACATGGGCAAGCGATCACAAGAATTCCCACAAATGAGACCAGTCCAAATGATAGAGCTTGTGAAAAACCCAGATACTGTGAGCCGACAATGAGCCAGGTACCAAGAGTAAGAAATGCAATAACCAGCACGATCGGCACAAAGATCGCTGATATTTTATCTGCCAGCGCTTGGATTGGAGCTTTGCTTCCCTGTGCATCTTCAACCATTTTGATGATCTGAGCGAGAAGGGTTTCGGACCCAACTTTTGTCGCTTTGAAGGTAAATGAACCACTAGTGTTAATTGTTCCAGATACCACACTGTCACCAATCTTTTTCTGGGCCGGCATGGGCTCTCCGGTGACCATGGATTCATCTATAAAAGAACTGCCTTCGGTTATGACACCGTCTACAGGAATCTTTGCTCCAGGCTTAATAATAATAAAATCACCATGCTTGACCTCATTCACTGAAATTTCTACTTCTTTTCCATCTCGAATAACCAATGCTGTTTTAGCCTGGAGATTAAGTAGCTTTTCGATGGCATCACCTGTCTTTATTTTTGATCTAGCTTCAAGATATTTTCCAAGTGCGATAAAAGTAATAACCACGATCGTCACATCGTAGTATTGGTAATCAACATTTATAAAAGGTCTCAGTGTCTCTTCAAAAGCAGTAACGGCAAAGCTGTATAAAAACGCGGCCGTGGTTCCAATGCCGATCAGTGTATCCATGTTGGCCTTGCCGTAACGAAGAAATCTGTAAAACCCCAGAAGATAAGGTTTCCCAATAACAAAGAGAATATACGTAGCTAGGATTGGAAGAAGGTGATGAATAAACTCTTTGACCGTATAACTCATCTCAGGGACTGCTTTGTACTGAGCAAGAATGTCCCAGGCCATAACTAGTGCAGCAAAAATTGCCAAAGGTATTGCGGAGATAACCTTTGTTTTCATATCAGCCACCTCTGCTAATTTCTCTTTTTTTGACTGGTTGAGACCTAGGTGCGCTGCATGTTCATCGGCCGACATAGACGACATATCCATTTCCTCCAGAGAATAGCCAAGTGGTTCTATTTTTTTTGAAAGCTCTTGTGCACTTGTTTTTGACTCATCAAAAGCAAGCTTGGCCTTTTCAGTCCCATAGTTTACTTCAGCAGATTGAACCCCTTCTGTCTTTTTGAAAGTCTTTTCAATAATACCAGCACAAGAAGCGCAATGCATGCCTTTTACTTGATAGATTTTGGGATGATTCATATATTTTATTTACGCTTAAGTTTATAAACCTTAAGAATTTCCTGTACAGCCTTCTTTTCACTACCCTGCTTCATTTGATGAACCACATGTGTGGAGAGATGGTTTTCAAGAACTAAATTCTCAATCCCCGTCAGTGCCTCTTTGATAGCTGATGCTTGAGTAATAATGTCGATGCAGTACTTCTCATCTTCAACCATCTTCTGCAAACCCCTAATCTGTCCTTCAACGATTTTTAATCGACGAATAGCTTTTGTTTTGATATTTTGTTTCATATATAAACATAATACCCCTAGGGGGTATATAAGTCAACTGTGGATATCTACACTCAAGCCACCAGTCATGCTAAAATAGATCCACAACAACCATGAATAACACGCTCAAACTCATTGTTGCCATCGCTATTTCCGAACTGGCCGGCATCACCGGTGCAATATTTACTACCTCCTCAATTGCCGATTGGTACAGCACACTTGCCAAACCAGAGCTCGCACCACCAAACTGGGTATTCGGTCCTGTTTGGACTACCCTCTTTGCCCTCATGGGTATCGCCGCATTTCTAGTATGGAAAAAGGGCTTGGATCGAAAAGATGTGAGGATTGCTCTGGAAATTTTTATTGGGCAACTCGTTTTGAATACGTTCTGGTCTATTATCTTTTTTAGTCTACAGTCTCCAGGTGCAGCCTTTATTGAGATCATTTTCCTGTGGCTTGCTATACTTTCAACGATTATTGCTTTTGCCAGAATTTCAAAACCTTCTGCTTGGCTTCTTGTACCATACATTCTCTGGGTAAGTTTTGCCTCATACCTCAATTATTCTATCTGGATTCTAAACTAAGATACCTGTGGTCATGATATAATATTTCCATGAAAGGCTACGTCACTAATATAGAAAAACTCTCGCGAGAGAATACTAATTTTAGAAAGGTTCTTTATACCGACAAAAACAGTCAGCTTGTATTGATGTCGCTACTTGCCGGAGAAGAAATCGGCGAGGAAATCCACGATGTTGATCAATTTTTGCGTGTTGAAAAAGGCACAGGCACAGCAATCTTGAGCGATATTCCCCACGATCTTGTTGATGGTTCTGTCATTATCGTTCCGGCCGAGACCAAGCACAACGTCATCAATACAGGCTCTGATTCGATGAAGCTCTATACTCTCTATATGCCGCCGCATCACAAGGACGGTATCGTTCACAAAACCAAAGCCGATGGTGAAGCCGACGCTTCTGACGAATTTGACGGCAAGACTACAGAATAAATTTATATAACAAAGTATGGATAGAAAATAGCCCGGAGCGGGCTATTTTCTTGGCTTCAATACTTCAAATACTACATTGTCTGTGGAGGAGCGTCAGTTCCACAACATTCCTTACAACTCTTCTTGTGAGTAAAGATAAGCACCAGAGCAGCTAGACCAACGAGGATGTAGATGATTTTTGAAACGATAGCGTCAGATCCTCCGAAGATCAGCGCTACAACATCCCATCCTCCAATACCTACTAGCAACCAATTTAGACCCCCAATAATTACCAAAATCCAAGAAACAACATGAAGTCCTTTCATAATATTATGTAATGAAACTAATAATGAATAATAAAGCGACTGATACAATTATACGCTTCTTGTTTTGTCATTACAAATCAACTATCCACAATCGTTTTAGGCCCAATTATCTACCTATTTTAGTCATCGCTTGTTCAAATAAAATGCTTGTATCCACCTCCCTCACGCTAAAATCAGACCTTAAAACAATAATCACGATTGGATGAACTTTATCCCCTACACGATAATTGAACATGGAGACCATACTTTCTCTAGCCTCATCAGTTCTACCCGTTTTACCTCCTATAAAGTTAGGATCTCCAGGAAAAGGGTTGTTTGATACCAGTGCCTTAGTGCTGTGACCTGTGGAAGATGCTATTTCTACCCGCACTTGACGGGAAATTTCAAGAATGCGTCTTTCATTCAGATAAAGATAGCGTGATAAGATAAATAGATCATTAGCATTTGAGATATTCCCTGGATTTAAACCAGAAGAATCTTTGAATGAAGTAGACTGCAAACCCAGTTCTTTGGCAAAAGAATTCATTTTACCGATAAAGATATCGTATCCACTACTTTGGGCCAAAGCTTCTGCTGCATCGTTACTAGATTCCACGAGAAGTGGCTGTAGAAGCTCAGCTACAGTAAAAATCTCTCCCAAAATCAGTTGCCCAGCATCTCCATAGGCATCAAGCATCTGTTGATTAATAGTGATTTTTTGATCTTGAGGCATTAGATTAATAGCCACCAAGGCAGAAAACAACTTACTAATAGAAGCAATAGGAAAGACTTTACTTTGATTATGTTGGGTATAGATTTCTCCCGTTTCTAGATTACCTACCAGATAGGCTTCCGCACTTATGAGTGGTTTAGTTTGTACTACTGATTTTGGCATTGCTGAAGTTATAACAACCTCATCTTCAATGAGAATGTTTGGATCAATTTCTAGACTTTCATTTGCCGAAAGAGGTATAGGTTTAGAGATTGTGGTTTGGTATTCCCTCCAATTTTTGATTACTAGACTGAATATGATGATGATCAGAGCGATCAATGCTAAAGCCTTGGTTCTTGTGCTAGACATTTTTAGATTATAACATGATCTTTACCTCGTGACAGAGATTGACGGAGTAATTTCTCCTGTAGAGCTTGCGGTTACTCGCCCATCTGAATCTTGATAAACATAGTACTGAGTATCATAATCAGTGACACTAGTATAATATGCTTCAGACGCACTTGGATCGTAGGGTAAAGTAGATAGATATGTCGGTACGACACAGGAAGCAAGATCAAATCCTCCCGTCTCACTTTTTACAACGGTAAAAGTGGTGGGTAAAGGGACAGCCGTTGTACCACAGGTAAAGACCCCTTTATTTTCAGCCATATTTTGACTTATAGAGTTGAGTACCGCGTTTACGTTACTTACCCTTTGTGAATCTCTAGCCAATTTGAACTGTCTGGCGGGATTGATCGCGACTAAAACCACAGCCGCCAGTACGGCAATAATACCGATGACCACTAGAATCTCTATCAAAGTGAACCCTCTTCTGCTAAAAGCACGAATATTTTTGTTCTTCATTATTTTTATAAATTAATAATAATGAAGAAAGTCT
>JBBTYS010000137.1:0-5854 GCA_038078535.1 Patescibacteria group bacterium
GGTTACCCAAATTTCAAGCTCTGCAGAAAGTAGCCTTATTTTAGAAGATTTTCATAACTTTGGAGCCTATTATGATTTAACACTCATGGCTTGGTTCAAGAATTTTGATAAAAGTTGGTATTTAATTAAGAATAAATATAGTGAAAGATTCTATCGAATGTGGAAGTTCTATTTGTTGTCCTGTGCGGGGGCTTTCAGGGCTAGAGACGTGCAGCTTTGGCAACTCGTATTTTCTAAGAATGGTGTAAATGGAGTTTATGAAACAGTAAGATAAAGAACCTCTTGATAATACCCCTCATGAGGGGTATTATCTTTTTAAGATTCGGCACGTTAAGTCGGGTCTAGACATGGAGTCTGCTGTGTCCACTGTCATCGAGTTCCTAAAGCAGTATTGGCCACTTATCGCAGTTGCTGTTGGTTTGGCAGGCGTAGCTTACGGCCTTACCCGTAAAGGCTCAGGTCCGACCAGCCTTAATTCCTAAGTGGAGACTAGGGGGTTATTTTCCACATTAAGCTCAAGCTTCCCCGAGCTTTTGTTAAGTGGCCTAGTCTCTCTGCTCGTTGTTTACGTGATGGCTCGCAGAAAAGCCAGACGCTAAATCAGGTGGGCGCCCTCGTGGCGCCCTATTTAATTAAGGGGTTTACAAAGTCTTCAGAATGCGCTAATATATACCCAGTAATACAACTTCCAGTTGGCTTGGTTATTTCTTAACTTAACCTAGATAATTTGAAAGTTTGTACTAGATTTAATATATTAACCCACTCGACGCCACCGGAATATCTGGAAGTTGATATACTGGGTAGACACACTAATCATGAATTTCGCTATCATCAAAACAGGGGGCAAACAATACAAGGTCTCAAAAGGAGATGTATTAATGATTGAAAAACTCGATACTGTCGAGGAAAATGTTGTATTCTCTGAAGTCTTACTTATGGCTGAAGGTGATAAAGTCACCCTCGGCAAACCTATGATTTCTGGGGCAACTGTTGAGGCTAAGGTTGTAGAGCACGGCAAAGACAAGAAAAAGATGGTATTTAAATATAAATCAAAAACTCGTCACCGAAAAAAGAAGGGACATCGTCAACCTTTCACTAAAGTCCAAATAACAAAAATCTCGGCCTAAGCCGAGGTTTTTGTTTAGTGATTAACTAAGCTTAAGCATACACAGACACGCGTAAAAACTTTGCTAAGTTTTTCTGCTCATCTCGGCCTTGCATCGGCCTCCGAACGGTCTGTTTTATGCCTAAGCTTAGTTCTTTAATAAAGAATGAGCTTATGGTTCTGACGACCGTTCCACAGACGCGAAGGTGCCGGCTCGGAGAAGTTTCTAGTGTGCTTTAGCCACCAAGAATCTCTGTAGGATGAGGAGCTGAGCAGAAGCGAGGACTCCGTGTCGACAGAACCATAGGCGAGTGATCACTTTCTGAATTCGAGGGCGTGTTTAAGGGTGCTTTCGTCAGCGTATTCTAAATGGGAACCAGAGGCTAGACCTCGACCCAGCCGGGTGATAGTAAGAGCTGGTTTTGATGAAAATTTGTCTTTTAAAAACAGGGCTGTAGTTTCGCCAGGGGTGTTGGGGTTCATGGCTAGGATAAGCTCCATGCTACTGGCTCCTGAAGCATCAATACGGCCCTCTAGTTCAGCGATTCTAAGGTTCTGGGGCAAGATATTATCTAATGGGTTTATGGCTCCACCTAGGACATGGTAGAGGCCTTTATAGAGTCCTGTCTTTTCAATTGAATCTAGGTCGGTAACTCTTTCAACTACTAACAACTTGCTTTTGTCTCGAGACGGATTAGCACAGACGGCACAGAGTGTACTATCGCTAATGTTGTAGCATTGATTGCAAAAGGAGATATCCTTTTTCAAATTACTAATCGCATAGCCAAGCTCTTCAATTTCAGAGTCGGGTTTATCTAGGAGGGCCAAAACAAACCTAACCCCTTGGCGTGGTCCAACGCCGGGTAACTTTTGAAACAGCTTAGCTATTTGTTTAAATTTTTGGTCCATCTCAATTTCGCTAGACCCAGCCCATCGCTCACCGCATAAAAATTCTACTAAATTTTTTGCTCTATCTCGGCTACAGAGGTTCTTAGTGGCTAAAGCACACTAGAAACTTATCCGAGCCCCGCCTCCGAACGTTCGCTTTAGGGCTGGGTCTGCGCTCTTAGTAGTTAGCTTGTAAATATTAACATCAAAATTCGTAATTAGCTTCACTTTGGTTTTGGCCACCTTCTAGGTATTCATCCGTATAGCCACCAGATTGGTTATCAATGTGGAAACGGAGGCTAGATGGGTCGATAACAAATTTAACTTCCCCAGTAGGTCCATTTCTGTGCTTAGCGATAATCAAATCAGCTTTGTTTACTTTGGAAGGATCAACTTGGTCAGGACTCTTATTTTTATCATCGCGGTGAATGAAGGCCACCATGTCTGCGTCTTGTTCGATAGCTCCAGATTCACGAAGGTCAGAAAGTTTTGGCCTATGTCCGTCCCGCTTCTCGATTTCACGAGAAAGCTGGGAAAGGGCAATGATTGGAATGTTCAATTCTTTGGCTAAGCCCTTAAGGCCACGAGAAATTTCTGTAACTTGTTGAACTGGACTGTCGTAACTTCTGCGGGCACTCATTAATTGTAGATAGTCTACAATAATTAGTCCAAGTCCATGTTCGGCTTGCAACCGACGAGCCATAGTTCGCATTTGAAGAATATTTGGTGAGGAAGAGTCATCAATATATAGAGGGAAGTCTTTTAATTCATCACAAGCCATAGTAACTCTTAATAGCTCATCTTGATCGTGTGATAGTTTTCCAGTACGCATTTCCCAGAGACTAACGCCTGAGGCAAGGGCAATAAAACGATCTACGACTTGATCGATGGACATTTCCATACTGAATATTCCAACGGGTACTTTTTTCTTGGCAATGTTATAAGCCAGATTCAAGGCAAAAGCTGTTTTACCAACAGAAGGTCGAGCTGCAAGAATAATTAAGTCTGAACGTTGGAGTCCACCTAGTAAATTATCTAAATCTAGATAACCAGTTGAGTGGCCTCGCAGACCACCATCATGTTGAGTGGTAATGCGGACCATGGCCTCATCTAAAGCTCCACCGACTTCAAGAAAGTTTTTAGAAATCGATTTCTGAGAGACTGCGAAAAGTCTTTTTTCGGCTTCATCAAGGAGATTGTCTACGTCTTCCTCTTCGCGATAACCCAAGCCAATAATGTGGTGAGCGGCATCAATTAAATCACGCAACATTTTTTTGCGCTGGACTATTTTGGCATAAGAGGCGATATGCGCCGAAGTGGGTACAGAGTTTACGAGGGAAGTTAAATATGAAAGCCCACCAATGTTTTCAAGTACCCCTTTTTCACTAAGCTTGTTTGAAAGACTTAAAAGGTCGATTGGCTCGTGTTGTTCGTGTAATTGGAAAGCCGCTTCACAGATTAATTTATGGCCATGCTGGTAGAAGTCTTCAGGAGTGACAATGTCGGCTATCTTATTTATAGCTTCCTTATCTAACAAAAGAGCGCCAAGAAGTGATTTCTCAGCATCTAAGTTTTGTGGTGGTAACTTATCGGGAGATATATTCTGAGCCATTTTCGAGTATATCAGGTCAGTGAACTTTCGATTTAAAAAATGCCGAGGGCATTCGAAAGTTCTACTGCCTGGTTATTATCCGAGATTAAAAAAAACTGCGCAAGCAGAAAAAATAGGGGGTTGGGGATAAGGGTGTTGATTACTTTGCGAGACTTTACCCGACTCGATCGATAGTCGGTTCGTTCCAGCGACTCACCGCTATCTAGATGCTCGCTCCTGAACCAAGCACCAAGCTTCAGGAGTAAAGCCTGCCTAACTACTGTGTCGGCAGGCCTGCGCAACTTCGAGCTGGGCAAAGTCTTCCAAAGTAATGTTTGTGGGGTTTTGTAAGATTGACTAGAACGATAAATTTATGGTATTATATTACTTCAAGTAGGTCCTGATTTTTAAAAATTTAGGAGACTGGCCGTGGCCCAAGACATCGTTTTTCCGAAGTTTCTGACAGTTGATATGGCTCAGAGGGCCATCCGACACGTGTTTAACCTGATTATGGACCCAAAAAGTCCTCTAGGTCAGGAAATCACCGACGAGGAGCGTCGATCAGGATTCCATGTCGTGATTAATACGCCTGCCTTAATAGATTCTCTTCTTGGTCGGGCGACGCTCTTCGAACAGAGCGAAGGCAACCCGAGGTCATGGCCCTATCCATTCAAGGACATTGCTCAGTGCAAAATGAAGCAAATGCTTGAAGGCCGGAGCGACGGCACTTCGGTTTCGTACCATCTTCTGTTTCCTCTCGACACGCCCTACTGGGGTGGAGATACGAAAGACGGACTTGTTACCACATGCTCCGGCTTCACTCAAGAATCTGACCATGCGGTTTCTGCGGCAATTAACGAAAAACTTATTGCCCTTGCTCAGGAAGCTTGGGAGGCAAGTCCTGAAAAAGCACAAGGCGCCAATTTTGTCTTCATCAGGTAAAAGCCCGCAAAGAGCCCGCGTTTCGTAAACGTCGGCTCTGCGCGGGCTCTTCAATTATTTGGAAGACACTAGAGGTCCGTAAGAAGTATCTTCAATAGCGTAGCCAAGAGATTCAATTTTGGTGCGACTCGCATCAGCTTTATCCCAAGCTTGGTCTTTACGGTGTTGTTCACGCTGTTCTACCAATTCTAATACTTCATTAGGAATAGATTGTTCTTTGGGTTCGGGTACGATACCCAATATCTTTTCGACAGTTTCGTTAAAGAAGGCAAGAATAGCGATGGCTTGATTGGCAGATAACTTATTTTGAGAGATTAAAGAATTTAAACTTCTTATCAATTCAAACACTGATGCAATACCAGCAGGAGCATTAAAGTCATCATCCATAGCCAAATTAAATTTTTCAGATTGAGATTTTAATAATTCATCAGCGACTGGATTTTCTTCGCCTGAAATATGGCTAAGACGTGCCAAGAAATCGGCGATACGATCAATTGCTGTACCCGCTTGTTTAATAAGAGATTCCTCAAAAGCTAAAGGTGAGCGATAGTGCGCAGACAGGAAATATAGTCGTAGGGTTTCCGCGGGATGATTTGAGAGTGTGCTATAAACATCTCGGAGGGTTTTGAAGTTTCCTAAAGATTTGGACATTTTATCAGACTTATTAATTAGAAAGCCCGCATGCATCCAATAGTTTACAAAAGGAACTTTGCCAGAGGAAGCTTGTTGTTGAGCAATCTCTGCTTCGTGGTGAGGAAACTTTAAATCTTGACCTCCACCATGGATATCATATTGCTGGCCTAAATATTTTTCAGAAATAGCGGTGTCTTCGATGTGCCAACCCGGACGACCCATGCCCCAAGGTGATTCATTTGTTGGTTCGTATGAATAGTTTTGAGCTTTCCAAAGTACGAAGTCACGAGGACTCTTTTTATTTGCTTCCATTTCCACGCGAGTGTTTTCTTTTAGTTCATCTAAGTTTTGTCCTGACAAGTGTCCATATTGATTAGGGAATTCTTTGGTATATTTATTTAAATCAAAGTAGACATCATTATTATCTGCAGTTTCAACGGCGTCGGCACCACTAGCTTTTATTGCGGGCACAGCATAGGCATAACCTTTTTCAATCAAGTTTTTAACCTGGGATATGATTTCAGGTATATGTTCAGAAGCTGAAGCGTAGTTATTAACGGCCCGAATTTTAAGATTGCCCATGTCGGTGACGAATTCATTTTTAAAGTGTTGGGCAAGTTCTTCTGGTTTTTTGTCTTCATTGTGAGCGCGAGTGATAATCTTGTCATCAATATCGGTGATATTTTGAAGATAAT
>JBBTYS010000138.1:0-5665 GCA_038078535.1 Patescibacteria group bacterium
TGAGGCTCCTATCGGTGGTGAAGACGGCGATGAAGGCGATAGTAATCTTTCTAATTTCATTCCTGATGATGATACAATTTCGCCTTCAACATCAGCCGCTCGAAAGATTTTAAAGAGTTACATCAATGAAATTATTAGTGACCTTACTCCTCGCGAACAGAAGATTCTTGATATGCGTTTTGGTCTAACTGATGGAGTAACCCACACTCTTGAAGAGGTGGGTAAGGTTTTTGCCGTTACTCGCGAGCGCATTCGTCAGATTGAAGCCAAGGCTTTGGATAAGATACGCCAACACCACAAACTTTCCAAACTCAAAGGATACGAATAGCCGCTCGCCTTACAGATCTTTCTCAGGCTTCCTCTTGGGCTCATAATAAAAATTATCTCTCATTTCTCTAACCATCTGAAGACACCTCGGTCGGACCATGCGGACTTATGCCGTTTCCGACCACTCCAGATGGTACCTAGAGAAATATCAAGATAATTTTTGAATGAGCTTCCAATCGTGCAGATTGAGAAAAATATGTGAGGCTCGCTCTAGGTTGGGAATCAAAATAGGGTTTACTTGTGTATGCATAGTGGTATACTAAGAATAATTAAAGTATTAAAAATAACACAAATGAAAAACATGAAATGTTCAGAGATGGGTGGACCATGCGATGCAGTTTGCTCTGCTAATACATGGGAAGAGATGACAGCCGAAGGTATGAAACATCTAGAAGAAGCTCATCCAGAAATGGCTGCTCAGATTAAGGCCATGTCTCCAGAGGAGATGGCTAAGTGGGAAGCAGAAAACAAGCCTAAGTTTGATGCCTTACCAGACGCTCAGTAAGTAAAACAAAAATCCGACTCAATAGTCGGATTTTTGTTTTACTTGAAAAATATAATGAGTAATCTACACTTGTATCATGTTTAAGGCTCTCAAGGATAAGAAGTCATTTTTAGTGACTCGTAACCTCGTTGTGGCAGAAATTGGCTATTACTTGGTCTTTATGGCTTTGGCTTTGTCTATGGATTGGGGCAATGCGTATCTCGAGTTTCCTATATCCAAATACCTTTCTTTTACCGTCATTGAGTTTACCACCTTGGCTGTGTTCCAGATTCTTCTGATTGTGAATGTAATAACTAGATCAATTAAAGAGGAACAAGATATTAAGGAGGTAATCCGTAGAGGAGAACATGAGCGATTAGAGTTTAAAACTTCACTGCGCTGGGATGTAAATAAGAATCAGGTTAATAAAGATTTAGAGAGGAGTGCCATGAAAACAATAACTGCATTTTTAAACTCAGAAGGCGGGTCTTTGATTCTTGGTCTTGATGATAATGGTAAGGTTCATGGGATAGAGTCTGACTGTGCATCATTGGTCAGAAACACTCATGACGGATTTGAAAATCATTTCAATAATTTATTTGTTTCTATGATAGGTCCAGAGTTTCGTCAGCATGTAAAACTTTCTTTCCATAATATTAGCGATAAAAATATTAGTTTAATTGAGGTTGCGCCTGCTCACAGACCAGCTTATTTAAAGACTGATAAGGGCGAAGATTTCTTTATTCGAACTGGTAATGCTACGACCTCTTTAAAAGTTAGCCAAGTTTCGCCATACATTTCTTCGCAGTGGCACCGATAAGTTTAGATGTAGGATAAGAGGATGCTGATTTGTTTGAGGTCTTGGCAATCGAGTTGGACCATGCCGGTTTCGTTTTCCCCAATGACGAAGCACGAATCATCACTTCCAGTAACTTTCATGAGGTTTTCAGTAATCCATTCACCGTACCATGTAACTTGGGTGAGAGTATCTGTAAGTTCCCAATTACCATTATTTTGAATTGAGGCTTGGACTCGTTCTGTTTCAATAGTTTCTTGAGCCAAAGCAAAAATAGGCACAGAGAGGGCGATAAGAAGCAATATAATAGAGATAAACTTCATAGTTCCATATTATAGTACATTTAGTTTTGAAAGTCAATAGTAGTAGCCACATCATTGAAGTTTGGGTTTTTCTCTGTTAAAATTCGATTGTTAGTAATATTCCGCGGTAGCTCAATGGTAGAGCGGCGCCCTGTAAACGATAAACTTGCAGCTTCTTGGCGAAAGCCTTGAATGAACTTTTCGGGATATCGGTGAAGCCCACACTTGCTTAGCGAGCGGGTAATACCGAGGGAACCCACCAAGCTGGTGGGGCACCGTAGAGACTAGATACCGAAATCCCGCCAGCTGAAAAGCTCGGGAAAGATATAGTCCACGCCATATCGAAAGTTATGGATTAGTGTAAGGCGATGGTTCCAGGTTCGAGTCCTGGCCGCGGAGCAAATGTCGTGATTTGGGTCTGCGATACCTAAATCGTGGCGTAGCATCAGTGTTTCTTGAGGTTCGAAATTCTTATTCGCCTCGGGAGACATTGATCTAGGGATCAAGCTAGCAACAACACCAGAAGCCCCATTATCATTGGGGTTTTTGGTTTGTTCGAAATTTTTATTTACCTTTGGCATCCACTCTCGTAAAAAGAGGAAGGCTAGGGTGAGGGCAGGAGTTATTTTACCTGCATTCAATAAGATATTCGAGAATACAAAACCTAAGAGTAGTCTCCGGTCTTCGGTCGTAGCTTTCTCGCTGTTATAGATCTCTACGGCGTGTCTGGCTAGCTCGTGAATAGCGTAGCCAGCCTCATGGTAGGGCAGTTGGCTTTCCTGTAGCCCTTTAATCGTCTCTAGCAACTCCTCCTTTTCCTTTTGGGATTCCTTTATTGCTCTCTCAGAGAGTTCTGGGTGATTGCCGTCGAGTTTGTCTCGGTAGGCTCTCTCCATGCGCTGGTCAGCTATCTGGATAAGCCGATCCATCTCCTCTCGCCTTGCCGTGGTTGTTTCAGATTCGTTCCTGTGGGCAGACTTTATGGCTCTATCAAGCCACCCCAATACCCAGTCGTTGTCAGGGGCCGTATCGCTCATGACGGGGAATAACTGTTCCTCCACATTTTCCTGTCTAGCGTAAATATCCTGGCTACAGTCTTTATAGTGATTACAGTGGCCGTACCAATGCCCTCGTTGTATTTCCCAAGTTATAGTACCTCGGCACTCCTCACAGAAAATCTTGCCCTTAAATACTGGTCGGTGTTTTCTGTATCGAGGACTTGTTTTCTTGCGAGTTAGTTTGTCCTGAACAGTATCGAACAATGCTTTGGAAATCAATGGTTTATGTAGTCCTTGCGATACCTTCTTATTCCATCGGTTCATTCCATAGTAAAATGGGTCTTTTAATAGTTCGTGTAATCTGCTTTTTAATACCTTCCCACCTCGCCCATTTCGAAGTCCTGTCTGATACATAACTTCTACAAGTTCTTTAAGCGAGTAATTACCGGTCGCACAGAGTTCAAAAGCTTTTATCATATTAGCGTCTTGTATGCCGTCCAGAATATGAGTTTTATGTCCCTGTTCGCCGATAGTTTGATAACCAATAGGCGGTTTTGTTGGTAGCCAACCTTGTGCCAGTTTTTCTTTTTGGCCTTTTCTCACTTCTTCTGAAAGATTATTTATATAGAAACGAGCTATAGCAACCTTCATATCCCAGACCAAATTCTCGTGAGCTTTGGTGTTCTTATTTACGATGAAGTTCTCTTTAACAAAATGAACTTCTCTCTCTGGGTCTTCTTGAAACCAATCACTGACACTGGCGGCATCTTTGAGATTACGAATTAGTCGATCAATTTTCTCACAGATAATGATTTGAACTTTATTCTTGGTGGCGTACTGCAACATTTCATTGAATACCTTTCGTATTTGTTTTCCGCTTGCCGATTCAGCAACTCTAAAAGTTTTAGTTTTGGTAAACTGTTTTTTCTGTTCATATTCTTCCAAGAGCTTTACTTGAGAATCTAAAGAATACCCTGTCTCCTCCTGTTCCTTACTACTAACCCTAGCAAATATAAGTGATTTCATTTTTGTATCATAAAAGGGATAACCTGCTGGAAAACAATCTCTTGCGAGATTACTAAGGCAGATTACCCCATTTATGCCCACAAGATTTCGATTGTTTTCCACACTAAGTATGCGCCTAATTAACCGTTTAGTAAAATGTTCTGTGGACTATTTATGTCTGATTTATCAAAGGGTGAAGTGAAGCAATAAACGGTGTTCTTCGGCCCCTGTTGGGTAAATATTTCGCCAGCTTCTTCTAATTCGTCCACCGCTTTTTTAAATGTTGACTGGCCTGCTTTAACACCCGCTTCTCTAACCATTTCGAAAAGTTTCTTCTTGTAAGTAGGCACTCCTTCTCGTTCTAATATTTCCTTGATAGCCACCTTAACATTATCAATAGCCATTTCTGTTTCATCTAAATCACCACTAAATTCAAATTCAAACTTATTTTCATCGCCAACAATATTGAGCTGAAATGGTTTTCGTTCTTCCATGTGCCTCAACTTTGTTTGCCTAATTGTTAGAACCTTATTCTTTCGTTCCATGGCCAAATGACAATCAACCGAAGCTAGAATATCTGACGATCCCCTCATGTCTTGTGAGGGATTTGATCTCAATATCCCAGACTTCCTATGATGGTGAGTGAATATTATCGTAATACCTTCTTTGGCAATTTGCCGGAGCATGCCCATCACTTCTGACATATCCATAGCATCGTTTTCATTACCGCTATGAATCCTGACAAGAGAATCAAAAATAATAAGTTTAATACTTTCTTTTTTGCAGAAGTCTTTTAGTTGCTGTACTGTTTGGCTCGTTAGCTTAAAACTATCAAGAGATAGGAGAAAAATATTTAAATCGTCTGAACCCTCTATTTTTTTAAATCGGTCATAAAACATTCTCTCGCCGTTCTCTTCGTCAATAATTAGAACATTTCCCTTTGTTGTTTTAAAAGTATTAAATAAATTTTCACCTCGAGCCACTGTCTTTGCTAGTTCAATCATAACCCAAGTCTTATAGCTTGCTGGTGCACCAGATACAGCAGTAATAGCACCAGCAGGCACAAGATGTTCGACTGTCCACTCTGGTTCGGGAAACTCTTTTTTGAAAAGTTCCGACAGATGGATCGGTGATATAGTTTTATTATCTTTAGTTCTATTTGTTTCTTGGATTTTATTTGATGCATGTGCCGAACATATACTGTCCCAAACACCTCTTAATTCCTTTTCCTCTAGTGGTGGACTATTCTGGTTTTTATTCCAACTCTTAAATGCTGGCCAACCTGCTATCTCCAAAAGCACACGAGGAATATCACTTGCAATTTTACCTGCCACAACCGCCGCAGTGCTATTTCTTACTCCCTCTGGATTCGTACTTGACATAATCTTATTCCAATCTCTTATCATTTTATTTTGCAAAGGGTTATGTATCGGGATATTGGTCAATTCAAAATCTTTTGGTATATCAACAATATCTGCCATCTCTGGAGGCATAGCCCACTCGTATTCCTTGCCTGATTGATGAATGGAAGGGGGCAGAACAGCATACCCGCCGTCGCCTCTAATATCCACCTTTTCTTTTATTCTAGTTTTAGTAGGGACTGGATGTCCTGGATGTTTATAGTAATAGTGCCAGCCACCACCACCAGTCTTTGATATAACCGTTGGGACTAATCCGTCAGTTGAACCTCCTGCCTCAACATCAATTACTATAACCCCAGAGATAGATCCAGTTACCACGCCAATATTAATAT
>JBBTYS010000139.1:0-1038 GCA_038078535.1 Patescibacteria group bacterium
ATTCAAAAACACGAACAGTCTTAGCAATCAGCGATTTGAATACAAAAGTTCTTATTGTTCCCTCTCAGGTCAAAAGATCATTAATTTTAAACCTAAGATCTAAATATCCTCCAAACCGATTTTATATTCAACTATTTTCAGCCTGTCTTTATTTACTACTTAAATCTCATCTAAACAAATCGGAAACCATAATTATAGACAAAGAATATATAGGCAAGGAAAGTCAAATTCTAGAATGCCTGAAAATTTTATCAGGAAACAGGAAATTCGTGTGTGAAATTCGTTTTAGCCTCATTGGCAAAGAATCATTGGCTCACAAGCGTGCTCTAGCGTCCTTTCGGCTTCCGGAAACAGGATCTCAAAGGGTGACAGCTCAACAATTAACGACCTTAGTTGATAAGATCAATAAAAATAGCCGGGCCCTTGGTACATCCTTAACAGTTACGGTAAAGAGGGCCAAGCGCGTGCCGACTACTTAATCAACATTATAGCCCAATATGTCAACAGACTCAAACCAAAAAAACTTCAATCCCCAGCAAACTGAGGCCATTCAGCACGGCTCAGGACCACTCCTGATCATCGCCGGCGCGGGCACCGGCAAGACCATGGTTATCACCCAGCGCATCAAACATCTGATTGAGTCAGGTCAGGCCAAGTCAGAGGAGATCCTAGCTCTCACTTTTACCGAAAAAGCAGCAAACGAGATGGAGACTCGGGTCGACCAGTTGCTTCCTCTCGGCTACACCCAGTTATGGATTCTCACCTTTCATTCTTTTTGCGACCGGGTTCTCAGATCCGAAGGCTTACACATCGGCCTGCCCCCCGATTACGAACTTCTGACCGGCGTCAATTCATTGAGTTTTTTTAAAAAGCATTTCTTTAATTTTGATATCACTTACTTTCGCCCTCTGGGCAATCCCTACAAATTCATCGAGGCCCTACTTCAGCATTTCAGCCGTCTCAAAGACGAGGACATTACTCCCGAACAATATTCACATTGGGCCCAAGACAAAGGTGATCCAGAAAAAGAATTAGCGA
>JBBTYS010000140.1:0-1183 GCA_038078535.1 Patescibacteria group bacterium
AATTGACCGAAGCTCTTCAATCGAAGAAAAACATGGTATAGACACCGCTCCCCCCTGTTTTTAAGGTTACTACTTTTACCGATAGTTTACCGATAAATACTCAAAAATCAAGGATTGTTTTCTAATCAATAGCTTGTGACCACTTCAAGCGGCGTTTTCATCTCAAGACCCATGTGCGGCCGTTCCTCATTGTAGTACCGGATAAACTCCGGTATTTCTTTTTGCCAAATCCCGAAATCTCTTGGTATTCTATGCAGACACTCATCCTGTAATGTTCTGATAAATCTCTCGACATGCCCATTGTCAGTAGGTGTCCTTACTCTGCTATGTCTATGACTTATCCCAGCATGACCAATCACCTTAGTCAGCTGTTTGGAGAATTCTGATCCATGGTCTGTCTGTATTGTTTGAAAGACGAAAGGGGCTATCATTTTTGCCCGCTTAACAAAGTTAATGGTATTCCAAGTATTAACTCTTAAGCTTGGCTCAGCATATGCCCACCTTGAATTAACATCAATCAGGGCATATGCGCTTACCCTGTTATTGGGCGGTCCCTCATGGACAGCATCAATCTCAACTAGCATTCCTGGCCTTTCTGGCATGGGTCTAGGTGGATATTGATGCCACTTCTTCCATTTTGAGTATTTGCTGATGCCCAGTCTCTTTAGTGTCCGCTTCACGCTACTAATACTGATTGAAATACCCTCCTGAACTAATCGCCAATGTATAATTTCAGCACACTGGTTCCTTTCTGACCGGATGTCTAAAATTCTATGAATTATTTCCTGGCTTAATTCTCTGGGGTGGTGGTTTGGTTTGGATGACCTGGTGGGAATCTCTAATCTGCCATGCCAGCCATATTCTGGCCTACGTTTTAACCAATTAAGCACTGTATTATGGGCATAGCCCAGATATCTAGCTACTTCTCTTATACTTCGACCGCTTCTAACCATCTCAACTGCCTGCATTCTGACCCGAGGCAGATTGGGGTTGTTTGTATATGCCATATACATGGCAATTTACACCCCTGGGTGGTCACAAGCTATTGAACCACAACAAAAAGATGATAAAAATATAAAAGGAATGTAAAATATGTCGAGATGAAAAACAACCAAAAACTAAAAATTTATGTAGCGATGTATACGAAAGAAGGTTTAAAGTTTGAGATGGTTTTAGGCCCGCT
>JBBTYS010000141.1:0-10677 GCA_038078535.1 Patescibacteria group bacterium
ACCGTTGCCAGTCTAGCTCATCTTGATTCTGGCTTTTTCGCCAAAGCCGCTTCTCAATTGACACTTGCTGAATCAGCCACCCTAGCCGCACTTCCTCGAGCCCCAAGCCACTATTCACCTTATGGAAATTACCAAGATGATCTAACTGCTAGAAAAAATACAATCCTCCTTAGAATGAGGGATTTGGAATTTATAACCCAAGAAGAATATGACAACGCATTAAACGAAAAGCTTGTTTTCAAATCTAGTAGCGAAAACATTACTGCTCCGCATTTTGTAATTATGGTGAAGGATTACTTGGCTAAAAAATATGGCGAAGAGGCTATCGAAAGCGCAGGCTTAAGGGTTATAACGACCCTTGATGCCAGCCTTCAAGATTACGCCGAAACCGCAGTAATAAAATATTCAGCTATTAATAAAGTCCGTTATAAGGCTTCGAACGCTGCCCTGATAGCAGTCAGCCCTAAAAATGGTGACGTCTTAGCACTCGTCGGATCTAGCGATTATTTTGACGTTGCGAATGAAGGCAACTTTAATATCGCCACAGCAAAACGTCAGCCTGGTTCTTCATTTAAACCCTTCGCTTATGCGACCGCTTTTCAAAAGGGCTATCCAGACTCAACGGTGTTGTTTGATTTCAAAACTGAGTTCAACTCTTATTGCTCTCCAGACGGCTCACAACTCAAAGACCGATACGGCCTAGATTGCTACCACCCAAAGAACTATGACGGCTTATTCCGTGGACCCGTTTCTATGCGCCAAAGCTTAGCTCAATCGCTAAACATTCCTTCCGTAAAAACTTTATACTTGGCTGGCATCAACGACACAATCAACTTAGCCCAACAGATGGGCATCACCACCCTTACTGAACCGACCCGCTATGGCCTCTCCTTGGTCTTAGGAGGCGCGGAAGTGCGACCAATAGACTTGGTCTCGGCTTATGGAGTCTTTGCCAATGACGGCATCCGTAACCCCTGGAGAATTATTCAAAAAGTTGAGGATGTTAATGGCAATATTCTTGAAGAAGCACAAGACCAACCCCAGAGAGTTTTAGATTCACAGACGGCTCGCATGATTGACAATGTTCTCTCTGACAATTCAGCCCGCGCTGCCGTGTTCGGTTATAATAACTCCCTATATATCCCCGGCTACGAAGTTGGCGCCAAGACTGGAACTACCCAAGAAAATCGAGACGCTTGGGTTGTGGGTTTTAGTCCTTCTATTGCCACCGTGGTTTGGACAGGAAACAACAACAACACCTCCATGACCTCCGCCGGCGCTGGTATCAGCGCTTCTGGTCCAATGTGGAATGAGTTTATGTCCAAGGCTTTATCAAAATTACCAAGAGAATCTTTTCCCCAACCTAACCCTGTGAGTTCAAATAAGCCCATGCTTAACGGCTCGTACTCTTACACCTCAGATGCTGGCCTACCACAATATCACGAGATTCTTAATTATGTTGATAGGGGTGACCCACTCGGGGGAATCCCTTCCAACCCAGCCAGTGATCCCCAATTTTCAAATTGGGATTGGCCAGTTGTTCAAACGTACGGCTATCTTCAGGTCACCCCAAGCACTTCACCAACATTCTCGCCCACTCCAACATTTTAGTTGACACTAATAGTTTGAATACCGAAGCCTTGTGCTTTGCACGCCTCTGCCAATTTTGAGCTCCTAATTATTATTTCGTTAGTAGCTGTTTTATTTTGCATCTGAAGATGTAGTTTTTTATTTTCATAAGAGACGTCAAACGACAAAGTCTCACCAATTGAGCCAAACTCACCAATAAGAAATCTGCGAATGCACTTTTCTATCTCTAGTTGGGCTTGAGTTTTTTTCTTTAGGCTATCTACTCGCTTGATAATTCTTTGTTGAATACTTCTAAACATTAGCTTCGAAGAGGCATTATTAAATAAGTAAGTGTCTTGTCATCACTTGGCCGAATAATTAATGGGCTGCCGTTACCCGTAAACTCAAGTATCACCTCAGTCCCAGGCATGTTTTTTAAACCATCTAAAACGTACTTGTAGTTCAAGGAGGCTTCAAATGGTTCATTTTTTAGTGTGATAGGAATATCTGTTTCAATTTCACCCTTATCGCTATTTTTAGCTTTAATAGTTAGTTTGTCATTGGCGCATGATATTTTTACATCAGAAATACTTGATGCAAATAATCCGGCCAATCTAACATTGTTTTCAAAATCACTTTTCTTGATAAGGGCGCGGGAGATAAACTTATCGGGGATAACGTTTTTGTAGGGTGGATATGTTCCATCAACAACCCTAGAAACTAATTCTATGTCTTCTGCTAAGAAAGCTATCTGGTTATCTTCGTATTTAATTTGAATATCCCCCTCTGAATCACTACACATTCTAATCAACTCTGTAACGGTATTTCTTGGAAGAATAACGGAAACAGGGCTTGTAGTATTTAGTGATATTGAGACTTCTGTCAGCCTAAATATGTCTGTAGAAACTAAGACGCCTGCATTGTCTTTAAACTGCATTAGGACGCCTGCAAGTTCTGGACGAGTCTCTGAGACTGCTATTGAATCTAAAACCTTAACAAGGCCGTTTTTGAGAGCCTGAGCACTAATGGAAGCCACTGGGTCACCCTTAATTTTTGGTATAATTGGAAAATCTTTAGGATCAAACCCCAATATGCTTGTTTTATAGTTTTCACTATTAACATTTAAGATATTATTTTTTGTGGTTAAGGTTATTTTTTCATCTTGAACCGTCCCAATAAAGTCGGCGAGGATTCTTGAAGGAATCGCTATCTCTCCAACTTCTTCAATCTTAACTCCGACCAAAGTATTGATTCCGAGTTCAAGGTTTGTGGCCGACAATCTAAGCCTTCCGTTTTCAGTCTTTAGTAAAATATTACCTAGTATCGGTAGGGTTGTATTCTTTGAAACAACTTTTTCAACTAGACCAATAGCTCTTCTTAGGTTCTTCTGATTGATTATGAGTTTCATAATAGATACTTATATATTTATATTCTTATTATTACTATTAAGAGTGTGGACATGTGAACAACTTTATAATTAAGTTTTAAATTCTTAAATAAACATTACATATTAACAGGCACTCACTCACTCACCGAACTGTGCACAAGGGTCTTAGAAAATTACCTTAAAGAAAGGATAAACTCTGTTATTTTATCAACAAGTTATTACCTTCCACACACTGTCCACTACTTATCAAAAGAATTATAAACACGTTCTTTGATAAGAACCAGCTCTTGTTTTAATGGTTCATCAATTGCTGATTCATTTCTAATTTTCTCACAAGCGTGGATAACTGTGGAGTGGTCTCTTCCGCCAAGCTTCTGTCCAATCTCTGGAAAAGAAAGCTTGGTCTCGTCTCTTAATAAGAACATGGCGACTTGTCTAGGTCTAACAACCTCTTTCTTGCGACTTCTCTTAATAAGATCAGCAGCAGAAATATTATAAAACTCAGCCACAGACTTCAATATGGCTTGAGGTGAGGTCTTTTTATAAGGCGCACTCAAGTATGTATTAAGAATGTTCTTAACTTCTTTAATGTCTGGAGCTTTATTATAGATTTGGCTAAAAGCAACGACTCGATTAAGAGCTCCTTCAAGCTCTCGGATATTCTTTTGCATATGAGTTGCGATATAGACCAGAATGTCCTCATCTAAAACCACGCCCTTACCTAAAAGTTTTTGTTTCAAGATTGCTAAGCGAGTTTCAAGATCTGGTAAACCAACATCAGCAATCATTCCACCCTCAAATCTAGACCTTAAGCGCTCTTCGAGGGTTGGAATAGCCGCGGGTGGCCTATCTGACGAAAGAATAATCTGCTTATTTTTGCCATATAGCTCATTAAACGTGGCAAAGACAATTTCTTGGGCCTTAACCTTGCCGGCAATGAACTGCACGTCGTCTAAAATCAAAAGATCGAGCTTGGCATACTGTTCTTTGAGACTCTCAATGGTTCGGTTCATGATAGCTTCAACAATTTGTGCCGCAAATCTCTCGGCTGGGATGTAAAGAACTTTCTTGTCTCTGTTTTCTGAGACCTTATTGCCCACCGCCTGTATTAGGTGTGTCTTGCCAAGGCCCACACCACCGTAAATGAATAGCGGGTTGTATATTTTACCGAGGTTTTTGATGACTGCAAGTGATGCGGCATGGGCCATTTCGTTGTTAGAGCCAATGACGAATGATTCCAGAGAATAGCGTTTATTTAAATTAGTAACTCGATCGATGTCGGTATCGGCGGGAGTGTCATTTTTCTCTTCCAGTTCCTTTTCAAGGATAATGCGAGAAATGTCTTGGCGAACAAGTTCGATCTTTGGCTTACCAATAGAGTACTTAACTTCTCTAATCTCGGGGGTCAGGACTCGGATAGACTGAAGAATCTTTTTATTGAACTTGTTTTCGAGCCATTCTTTAATAAAACCATTAGGCACACTCACAATGATAGAAGAATTATCACGAGCAACGATGGTGGTGTTTTTAAACCACGTAATAAAAGTCGCTCGTGTAAGCGAGAGCTCCATTTCACCAAGTACAGCCTTCCATAATTCTTCGTTAGTCATCGGTGGTGGGATAAATTACAACTTATTATACTGAATAAATATTTTTATAATTGCGTATTGGGGGACATCCTGTGTATAACTGTTCGCAGTCCCCGCTCGTGCCTATAGGTTGTATAGCAGTCGTAAAAAAATAGTAAATATTGACCATGCTCGTTAAGTGCTGTAAGCAAGCAGTGAGGAGTTGCTTTGTTGTCAAATTCGGTTTAAATAAAATTTATTTAGCACAATATTTATCTAAAAATTAAAGTTACCAACTCTCAAGTTGTTGGGGTTGACCAAAAGGGTTAAAAATACTATACTTTATTTAATAAAACACTTTAGATATGACAAAATCACTCGCACTTACATTTAAGCCCAAAAAAGCTAAGCGTAAAAGAAAACACGGCTTCTTGTCCCGTATGCAGACTAAGGATGGTAGAAATGTTTTAGCTCGCCGACGCCAAAAGGGTCGTAAAAAACTCACGGTCTAGGCATGGGAGTCTAGTTAAACAATACTTCCTTGTCGCGTTCTCTCAATTTCAAAAAGATGCGAGGCGGGACGAGGAGGCATATCGGTTGATACGCCGACGAGGAGAAACGAAGCAGCTTGTCGAAATTAAGAGAACCCTTCGGGATACGCTAAATTTTTGGCAATCCATCGTCATTCGCCCTCGATAGACTACCGGTCTATCTCGTCCTCATTTCTCGACTTACCAAAAATTTAGCTATATCGCGATTGGAAAGTATTGTTTAACCAGACTCTAACGTGGCCCTACCAGTTAAAAATAGACTCAAAAAGAAGAAAGACTTTGAAATGGTCTTTAAAAAAGGAAAAGCCGTAAATGGCTCCTTTTTGTTTATTAAGTCATTTGATTCAGATTTGGACTATCCCCGATTTGGTTTTGTGGTCGCGGCTAAGTTCGCGCCCAAGGCTGTTGTTAGAAATAAAGTTCGACGCATGCTCACTCAGTCTATTTGGCCAGAACTCTTGCCCAATATGTCCTCATGCGATACCGTAGTAGTGGTAACAAAAAAGATTCCAGAAAAAATAGAACTTGTTAAAGACGATTTTCTAACAACTCTAAAACGGTCTAAAATTTTATGAAATTATTAACTAGAATTTACAAAATGATATCAGGTTGGTTGCGCACGGCGCAGGTTCCAGGGTTTGCCTATACGACCTGTAAGTTTTATCCTTCTTGTTCTGAGTATGCAGAACTTGCCATTGAACGTCACGGACATTTAAAAGGTTCTGTTAAGGCCTTTGTTCGTGTTGTTCGATGTAACCCTCTTTCGGCAGGAGGCATAGATTATCCTTAAAACCAATGTTTGAATTCTTTAAAACAATTTTGTATGTACCGCTTCTGAATGTGCTTATTTTTATTTCCAATTTTATGCCAGCACACGATTTGGGCTTGGCCATAATTGTGCTTACGGTGATAATAAGACTTTTATTCTTTCCCCTTTCAATTAAGTCACAAAGATCTCAAAAAGCACTTAACGCTATCAGTCCACACATTCAGGCACTCAAAGAAAAACACAAAGACAATCAGGCCGCTCAAGGTGAGGCCATGATGAAGTTATACAAAGAGCACAATATTAATCCGATCGCTGGTTGCCTCCCTATTCTTATTCAGTTGCCAATTCTTATTGCCCTTTACCAAGCTTTTATTGCAGGTCTTAAACCAGAAAGTTTGTCGTTGCTATATCCATTTGTGCATAATCCAGGTGTCGTGAACCCGATTTTCATAGGTTTTCTTAGTTTAACCGGCAGAAATATTATCTTGGCTGTGGTTGCCGGTTTATTACAATTCCTCCAAGCTAAACAGAGCGCTAACTACATGAAAACAAGCGGAGTTGGAGCTAATCCACAGATGGCTGCACTTAATAAGCAGATGCTTTACTTCTTCCCAATCATGATTGTGGTCATTGGTTGGAATCTTCCAGCAGGTCTGATACTATACTGGATAACAACAACGGCATTTTCAATCGGAGAACAGTTTTATCTAAAGAGAACCACATGAGTCCCGTTAGAAGTGAACCCTAGCGGGTGTAATTATGAAAATACTTAAATTAAATATATTTAACCTGCCACCACCACAACATAGTGGATGGTTTAAGGCACTTCTAACGGGATGAGCTTAACTACTGAACAAAAAAATATGTTAGCCGAAACTATTCGTAATATTACTGCGCCCATGCAGGTAACTTGTGAAGTTGCGGTTAGAGAAGAAAAAGCTGGCGATAAAGAAATTGTCGTCGCTTCAATCACGGCTCCTGAAGACGCCAGATTTCTTATTGGTAAAAACGGACAGAACCTTCAAGCCCTTGAGCATGTTGTGCGTTCAGTTTTTTTCAAAGGCGGTAATCAAGACCAAGCCCTAACATTATTTGTTGACGTTAATGATTATAAAAAGTCTCGTGCTTCTCACGTCGCCTCCCTAGCCCATGAAGCCGTCATGCGAGTACGGAATACTCAAAAAGCAGAAGTTCTCGTTCCCATGTCTCCTTATGAACGTCGTGTCGTACACATGGAACTTGCTTCTATGTCTGATGTTACCACCGAAAGTATCGGCCAAGAGCCCTCTCGGCGAATAGTCGTGAAACCGTATAAGCTAGCTAACTAAAAATCCTCCGAATGGAGGATTTTTAGTTAGCTAGGAGTTTAACGGCCCAGATACTTTGATCTTGGGCATTGATAATTACTAAGAAGTTCTCGAGCTGAGACAGGAATGCTTCTTTCGGGGTAATGATTAAGTTGGAAAATAATATTTTTGGAACTCTTGATGATAGTGGGATTTGGATAATAGAAGTCTCCCCTTCTTGTTGGACGGCACAGACAATTGAACTTTGAATTGATGGCCAAGCACAATTGTTGGAACTAGTTTGTGGCTCTAGGGTCCAAGACTCTTTTGAGGCGACAACAAAAATTCTTAAGGCCACTCCTCCCGTAGTTTGGCTTGAGTAAATAAATTTCGAGCCGTCGGGAGACCATTTGACGTCTAGGTCATCTTCACCAGACAAAAGCTGGCTTAAATCTCCTACCGCACTTAATGTGTATAGACTACGGGAGCTCTCGTTGGCATCATTGGCAGTAAAAGATATTGTGTCTATGTTTGGCCAAGCAACTTCTATATTGTCTAAGCGTGTTTTCAGAATTGTTTTAGGATTCCTACCATTAAAATCACTCGTTTGGATTAACGTTTCATTGTTTTGGGATTTAACAGAAACTAGAGAACCGCTATCTGGCGAAAAAGCCACACTTTTAGTGTTGGAGCTAAGTGTGCCGTGTTCACGAGTTGTATAATCAAAGTACTTATAAGTTATTCCGTTTGAGTTTCGAGATAGGGTAATGACTCGATTACGATTGGGTGACCAAATTACATCAGCCGTTCCACTAAGTTGAGTAGTTGAGATGAGAGTTGACCTCCTAGTTTCTAGATCGATTTTTGAAACGAAGCCGTTGTCAGGATGGTAATACAAAACTGTATTGTCTTCACGAGAATTTATTGGCGACAAGGAAATATCAGACGAAGCCCTTAGAAGCCCGGGTGGTAAGGGTGTTGGTGTAGAGTTTCCAGTAACTCCGTCGAATCTATCAATTAAGGCGCCACGCTGTTGTGAGAGGATAGCACTGCTCTGGCTGGGTTTTTGAGTTAATAAATAACCCCCCAAGAAAGAAGTTAGTGATGAAGCTACAATAATCAGTATTAATAATTGTTTTTGATTGACCATAGATTATTTGGCAGTGGATTGAGTCGCTTCTCTTCTTGATTTAATGAATGCCCATATCAGAAACCCGCTTCTAAAAGGAAAGAAAGCCAAAAGTGGGATTGAGTCGCCAGCGACACCAATGAGGATTGTTTTAAAGCGTTGTCTGCCCGCCTTCGTAATACCAGTTGATATGAGCAGTATTGCATCAACAAAAAGTCCAATTACCCAACCAATCGTGCCACCAGTAAAGATATCGATGCCATCAGCCACGAGACAAAGCAAAAGCATTATGGCAAAAAAAACTGTTCCCATCCGATGCGTCTTTTCAGAGATGTTGGGTTCTGTTTGTTCAGCTTCTAATCTCTCGCGATCTTCTGTTCGCTTTTGTTCTAGCTGGAGCTTGATTTCATCTTCATTCATGGCTATTTTTGCATACTCGCCCACTCCTCTTTTGCCTTTTCAATTTCTAATATTTGTCGGGGGTCGGAAGTGATAATTTGGTCTTCGGCATAAGAAGCTACAACTCTGATGCCGATATGATTTTGACCCAAGAAGAATAATCCAAAACCAACCCTAGCTTCAAGGAGATAAAACTTTTCAGCATCAGTAAGGTTAAACGTCTGTTGGACTACGTCAATCGCTGCTGGCGACTGTTTCATCAGAATTTGAATTGATGAGTTGGTGAGGATGGTCTTGCCTTGAGGACTAGATAGAAAGTCAGGAATGTCTTGAGAGATAGTTGTTAGGCCTGTGTAGTATTTGCGACAACGCTTGGCGATATTGGATAAGAAATTAGCACCAACTTCGTATTTCATAAGCACCCAAGCTTCATCGACAAGAATAATTCTTTGTTTTAGTTCGCGCCGAACCTTAACCCAGATAAAGTTCAAGATTAAATACATGGCGATTGGCCGGAGCTCTTCTTCCATGTCTCTAATTCCAAAGACCACCATCTGGCCATCAAGAGGTACGTTAGTCGGCTGGTTGAGAAATCCCGCGAAAGTGCCTTCAGTATATTTCTTTAAACGAGTAGACATTGATTCAGCACCAGTAAGACCCTCGAGGATACTCTGCAAATCCCCTAAAACGGGCGGTGGCAGCTTTGAAAAGTCAGAATCGGGAGTTATGTCCTTAATGGCGTAAGTTTGAATAAGACCTTCGTCTAGGATGGCTGATTCCTCTGGTGTTAATTCGCCCAAGATCAGTTTCATTAAGCCAGAAAGATCTAAGATGTGGGAACGAAACACGTCTGAGGGAGACTCCCCTTCGCGAGGTGCTGGTAGGTCAAATGGATTAATGTGCTGGTCAGAATTTATAGAAATTTTAATAGCTGAGCCACCTACAGTGTCGGCAAGATACTTGTACTCATCTTCCGGGTCAATAATTAAAACTTGAGTACCAAAAACCAAACTTCGGAGAATTTCTAATTTGATGGTGTAGCTTTTGCCTCCGCCAGACTTACCAAATACGACTGAGTTATAATTCTCTAATTTAAATCTATCAAACAATACAAGTGAATTATTGTGTGTGTTAATACCATAAAGAATTCCTGAGTTTGAAGTTAAGTCGAAAGAGATAAACGGAAAGAGTGAAGAAAGTGGCTCGGTGTTAAGAGATGTGTGTACGTTTAGCCTATCATCATCGATTGGTAGCGTTGAATTAAAACCCTCCATCATTCTGAAGGTGGCTGGCTTGGCAAAAAGAAGTTGGTATTCCAAAAGTCCTTTAATCTTGCCCTCCGTGTCGTCTAGCTCTTTAACACTATTTTCATAAATTGTTATATAAACGCCAAGCTCAAAGAACTTATCAGTTCCTTGTTGGAGTTTGTCTCTCAAAACTTCGATGTCAGCCATGGCTGTTTCGAGGACTGGGTCACGCACTTTGCCTTTCGAAGCTTCTTCCATGGCTTGGGCTTGGAGTCTAGCTAATTGGTCGCGGAGTTGTTTTAAAACTGCAGCCGTACTTTTAGGGTGAACAAAGATTGAAGCATCAAGGGCTCTGTCAAGATTAATAATCGGAGAAAACCAATTCGTGTTTAGGTAGCGAGGATATGTGGCCAAGAAAATAGTACGAGCAAATTTTGGTCCAATTTGAATATAGTTAGAAGAAACTGAAAGCGCCGCTGGTGCGAGCGATTCAGGAACGGTTTGAGTTTTCGGCATTAATTCGTCAGCCATATTTAGGTTGGTAATTTTTCTGGTGGTGCGGTCGTAACTTTTTCACCAGGATTATATAGGCCGTAATAAAGACTGGTTAGTTCATCCCCCCCCAAGAGACGAGTCTTGAGTCCGACCCCAATTAAGCCGTCCATAATTAATTCAGCGCGTTGCATTAGTTGGGTGCGATAGGTTTCGAGTTGTTCGGGTTTAATTTGTTGGACCATTTGAGAAGAGCTAAAAATACCCTTTAAACTTTCCA